>JAFVCX010000086.1 GCA_017478855.1 Muribaculaceae bacterium
ATTGTCGCAAAATCCGGGCAATTTCGCATCGAGCATGGGCGCGGTGGAGATTGTGGTGGCGCTGCACTATGTGTTTAACACGCCCGACGACCGCATCGTGTGGGACGTGGGGCATCAGGCCTATGCCCACAAAATACTCACCGGACGGCGCGACCGCTTTAACGGCAACCGAAAACAAGGAGGATTGAGCGGATTTCCCAATCCGAGCGAGAGCGAATATGACACATTTGTGGCCGGCCATGCGAGCAACAGCATCTCGGCCGCGCTGGGCATGAGCATTGCCGCCGAGCTGAGCCAAACCCCCGACCGCAAAGTGGTGGCCGTGATAGGCGACGCGTCGATTGGCGGCGGGCTGGCTTTTGAGGGACTGAACAATGCCGCCAACAACCCGAACAACCTGCTCATTATCCTGAACGACAACGACATGTCGATTGACCGCCCCACAGGGGCATTGGGCGACTATATGACCAAGCTCACCACAAGCCGCCGCTACAACACGATGCGTTTCCGCACCTATAACTTCTTGAGGCGGCATGGTGTGATAGGTGACAGCGGCAAGGGCATCGTGCTGCGCTTCAACAACGCCATCAAGTCGGCACTCACGGGGCAGCAAAACATTTTTGAGGGCTTGAACATTCGCTACTTCGGTCCCTTTGACGGCCATGATGTGAAGCGGCTGGTGAAGACCCTGCAAGAAGTGAAAGACATGACCGGCCCCAAGCTGGTGCATCTGCACACCATTAAGGGCAAGGGCTATGCACCCGCCGAGGCCGACCCCACCACATGGCACGCTCCCGGCAAATTTGACGAGCAAACGGGGGCGCGCAAGAAAGACCGCGCCGAGTATGAGCCGCTCAAATACCAAGATGTGTTTGGCAAGACCCTCGTGGAGTTGGCTGGCAGCAACCCCAAGATTGTGGGCATCACAGCTGCCATGCCCAGTGGCACGAGCATGAATCAGATGCAGCAGGCGTATCCCGAGCGCACCTTTGACGTGGGTATCAGCGAGGGGCACGCCGTGACATTTGCCGGAGGCCTTGCCAAAGACGGCATGCGCCCCTTTGTGGCCATTTACAGTTCGTTTTTGCAGCGAGCCTACGACCATAGCATTCACGATGTGGCCATTGCCCATCTGCCGGTGACCTTCTGCATTGACCACAGCGGCCTCGTGGGCGAAGACGGCGTGACGCACCACGGCTTGTTTGACCTCGCCTATCTGCGCTGCATTCCGGGCATGACCGTGGCCGCTCCCATCAACGAGCATGACCTGCGCAACCTCATGTACACCGCTCAAGCCCACGACGAAGGCCCCATGGCTATTCGTTATCCGCGCGGACGCGGCGTGCTGGTGGACTGGCGCAACGAGATGCATGCCCTGCCCGTGGGCAAAGGGCGCAAGCTGGCCGACGGGGAGCGGGTGGCCGTGCTGAGCATAGGCACGATAGGCAACAACGTGGCGCGCGCCCTTGAGCGGCTGCGCCAAGAAGGCTACAACGCCGCACACTACGACATGATTTTTCTGAAACCCATCGATGAGGAGATTCTTGAAGAGGTGGTTAAGAATTATTCATGTATTGTCACCATTGAGGACGGCACCATCGTGGGCGGACTGGGCTGCGCAGTGGCTGAGTGGGTGACCGGCCACGGCGGCACGCAGCGCGTGAGCCGGCTGGGCGTGCCCGACCGCTTCATCGACCAAGGCACCGTGGCCCAGCAGCAACAAGCTTGCGGCATTGACGAAGATGGCATTTATAGGCATGTGCGAGATTTATTCACCACCCATTCAAGTACATTATGAAAATCATCATAGCGGGTGCCGGCGAAGTGGGCACACATTTGGCCAAGATGCTCAGCGATGAGGAGCAGGACATCATCATCATGGACACGGACGACCGCAAGCTGGCCGCCCTTGAGAGCTACAACCTGCTCACTTATCATGGCAGTGCCACGGCGTTTGCCAACCTGCGCGACGTGAAAGCCAGCACGGCCGACATTTTCATTGCCGTCACTCCCTATGAGGCTCGCAACATCCTTGCCTGCCAACTGGCCAAGAGCATGGGTGCCCGCAAGACGGTGGCCCGCATCGACAATGCCGAATATTTGTCGAAACGCTTCACCGCCTTTTTTGCCGAACGGGGCGTGGATCATCTCATCTATCCCGAATATCTGGCCGCCAACGAGATGATCACGTCGCTCAAACGCACATGGGTGCGCAACTGGTTTGAGATGTTTGACGGCGAGCTGATTGTGGTGGGCGTGAAATTGCGGTCGAACTCCCCTCTCGTAGGCCGACGGCTGCGTGAGCTGGCTGACATCAGCCACTTCTTGCATGTGAGCGCCATCAAGCGCAACCGCGAAACCATCATTCCTCGCGGCGACGACCGCATTGAGGAAAACGACATCGCCTATATCGCCACCACAAAAGAGCACATTGACGATGTGGTGGCCGTGTGTGGCAAAGAGAACATTGACGTGCAAAAGGTGCTCATCATGGGCGGCAGCGAGATTGCCGAGCAGCTGGCCACCATGATTTCTGACCGTTATAGGGTGAAAATCATTGAACCCAACTTTGAGCGGTGCCAAGAACTGGCCGACCGCCTGCCGGCCTGCAATGTGGTGAATGGCGATGCCCGTGACACCGATTTGCTGGAGGAAGAAGGCATAAGCGACTATGACGTGTTTGTGGCCCTGACTGAGAGCAGCGAAACCAATATTCTGGGCTGCGTGATGTCGAAAGAACACGGCATCAAAAAAACCATCGCGCAGGTGGAGAACCTGCAATATATTAATGAGGCCGAGGCCCTGAACGTGGGCACCATCATCAACAAAAAGCTGCTGGCATCG
>JAFVCX010000087.1 GCA_017478855.1 Muribaculaceae bacterium
AGGCCTCACCTTGCCGTCCCACGCCCATCGTTATCGTTGGCCCCACAATCTTATCAGCATCAAGTCCGCTAATGGCATATCCACTTTCTACCGACACCAGATTCACCACATCGATGAGAGCCGTCAGCCTATATAGTCCCAGCCCCTTAATGATGCGGCGACACAGCTGTTCACTCGCCACACGATAGCGGCCCGGATCTTTTCCGAGCGCCTTGTACAGCCGCCGCGTGGCAGCAATTCCGGGACGGGCGTTGATTTCGAGTAATTGATAGGTGCCGGCCACATGAGCCGCACAGCATTCCATCTCTTGCCACAATGCGTCGCTTGTGGGGGAGTTAACAACTTTTGCCCTTACCAGCCCTATGCGCAAGTCGGGGCAAATTGCTTTGATTCTGTCGTCAATCTGAATGGCAATCATACGTTCTGTTTCTTTCAGAACACAAAATTACGATGTTTCACTCAAATGACAAAACATTTCGGCCTCAATCACACGCGTGCGGCTTCATCAGCATAAAGTCGTGCTCTTGCTGGGTTAAAAAAGATAAATGAGGCTTATTTTGGTAAGTGGACACTATGCTATATAGGGGCTATTTTGTAACTTTGCAGGGTCGAATGCACGACATCAGGAAATTTAGCAACTAAACAGATAGCATCAACATGAATACAAAAAGTGTGCTCCAGCAGCAACGCGCTGCCTACCAGCCCAAGTTGCCCGCAGCTTTGTGGGGCAATGTGAAATCAGTCTTTGGTCAACCCACCGAGAGCGTGGCCGACCAAGAAAAAATCAAACAACTATTTCCCGCCACCTACGGCCTGCCGGAATTGACCTTTGAAAAGGCCGATGAGAGCGACGACCTGCGCCACCCCATCAATGTGGGCGTGATTCTCTCTGGCGGGCAAGCTCCCGGAGGACACAATGTGATTAGCGGCCTTTTCGACGGACTGAAATCAATCCATCCCGAAAGCCGCTTGTTTGGGTTCCTGATGGGTCCCGACGGTTTGGTCAACCACCAATATATCGAGCTAACCTCCGACATCGTGGACGAATACCGAAACACCGGTGGCTTTGATATCATTGGTTCCGGACGCACCAAACTTGAGAAAGACGAGCAATTCGAGAAAGGTCGCCAAATCTTAGAACAACTCCACATCAACGCTGTGGTCATCATTGGTGGCGATGACTCTAACACCAACGCCGCCGTAATGGCCGACTACTACAAGCGCAACAACATTCCCATTCAAGTGATAGGTTGCCCCAAAACCATCGATGGCGACCTGAAAAACAAATTCATCGAAACGTCATTTGGCTTCGACACCGCCACTAAGGTATATAGCGAGCTGATCGGCAACATTGAGCGCGACTGCAATTCCGCCAAGAAATATTGGCACTTCATCAAGCTCATGGGTCGCTCGGCTTCACACATCGCATTAGAGTGCGCCCTGCAAACTCAGCCCAACTACTGCGTGATTAGCGAGGAAGTGGAGCAAAAACAGATGGCTTTGTGGGACATCGTGGAAGATATCACACGCGTGGTGCTGGCCCGTGCCGAGCAAGGCATGAATTACGGCACTGTGCTCGTGCCCGAAGGGCTTATCGAGTTCATTCCAGAGTGCAAAGAACTTATTCAGCAGTTGAATGAGCTGACGGCTGCCGAACACCAGCTGAAGATGGCAAACATGACTCCCGATGAAAAGGTGAAATATATGTGCAGCCACTTGACCGAGAAAAACAAGCACACTCTCAATAGTCTGCCCGATGCTTTAGGACGCCAGCTCATGCTGGAGCGCGACCCGCATGGCAACGTGCAAGTGTCGCTCATCGAAACCGAGAAACTGCTTGCCGCCTGTGTTGCACACAACATTCAGCTTCTTAATGAGAAGCGCGGCAAGAAGAGCCAAATCAAATTCAACGCACTGCATCATTTCTTTGGCTACGAAGGACGTTGCGCCGCCCCATCAAACTTCGATGCCGATTACTGCTATGCGCTGGGCTACAACGCCGCCCAGCTGGTGCGCAGTGGTGTCACGGGCTACATGTCGAACGTGAGAAACCTCACCAAGCCCTCATCGCAGTGGATTGCCGGTGGTGTGCCCATCACCATGATGATGAATATCGAGCGCCGAAATGGAGAGGACAAACCGGTGATACGCAAAGCACTGGTGGATCTCGAAGGCCATCCCTTCAAAGAGTTTGCGGCCAATCGCGAGTATTGGGCAGCCAACACATGCTACGTCTATCCCGGCCCCATTCAGTATTTTGGCCCTGCCGAGGTTTGCGACCAGCCTTCTCGCACCTTATTCTTTGAGCAAGAAGCTTAATTCTACAATCAATTATAAAGTAACCGGTGCCTCAGGATCCTGAGGCACCGGTTACTTTATATGGAGCATGTTTGCTCGGTCATCATTGGGGAGAGTCAAAATGCACATCGACTTGCGGGAAGGGGAAGTGCAGCCCTTTCTCCGGAAGTTGTTTATAAATGCGCTCATTCACATCATAAAAAACCGGCCAATAGTTGGCACTGTCAGTCCATGCTCTCACCAGCAGCACCACAGCGCTATCGGCCAGCTCCTCGACGTTCACAGTGGGCATGAACTCAGCTTGCTCAATGCGTTCATCGGCCGCCAAGAGATCAAATATCACCTTCCGCGCCAATTCCACGTCATCTCCATACGCCACCGACACACGCCACTCGATGCGACGATGTTCTTCGCCCGTATAGTTATTGATGATGCCAGTGCTCAGTCCTCCATTGGGTATGATGATGCGTTCATTGTTGGCCGTGGTCATGATGGTGTGGAATATCTGAATCTCTTTCACCGTGCCTTTATAGACCCCGAACTCAATAAAATCGCCCACTTTATAAGGCTTGATGAGCAAAATGAGCACTCCGCCGGCAAAGTTTTGCAATGTGCCGCTCAACGCCATGCCTATGGCCACGCCCGCCGAGGCAAAGATGGCTATAAACGAACTTGTTTCTATGCCCAAGATCCCTATCGTTGTGATAACGAGCAAAAACAGCAACGTGATGCGTATGAAGCTCAGCAAAAAGGTCCGCAACGAAGCCTCGGTTCCTTTTTTGGCGAGCAGGCGGTTCACAATGCCATACAGTTTATTAATGGCAAATTTTCCCACATAAAAGACCGCGATTGCGGCCAGCAGTCGCAATCCGAGCGAAATAATTTGGCTCGACAGAGTGGTCACCACTCCGCTCCAGTCAAAACCTTTAATCTCACCCAGCACTTTTGCGGGTGTGAGTGCGGCTATTGAGTCAGGATTGGCTATAGCCTCCACTTGCGCCTTGACCGAATCAGTGATAGCTTGGATCTTCATTGTGGCGGCCGAATCGGCAGCCGCCGGCACTGGAATTTGCAGGAAAATATGCAGCAGATTCATATTGAGTCATTTTTTCGGCGCGAAATTAGTAAAAAAGACGCACCCAAACAAAATCTGCGGCCATATTCAGCACGCATAGTTAAAACTCTTCAAGTTGTGAGATGGTTCGTTAATCTTCGTTTGATTATTAAATTATTTATAACTGTCTGCTGATGGAAGAGCATAAAGACTTTTTGACCGAACTGGCCAACAAAACCAAAGGTTGCCCCAGCCGGCAAGTGCTAATTTTTCAAAAATAATAGCAAGGCGATAAAAAATATTTTGTGAAACCATAGTTTTGTGATAACTTTGTAGGAAATAATAGTGTCAAATCGCCTGCATGCGAGGCAGTGTGAGCCAAGCATATTACGCAACGATTTGATTGCCACTAAAATGCATGCCATTTGGAGGTCACCAAACCATCCATGATAAGGTGTGCCTATTGTTCATACATAGAAAACGGACGATTGCGACTGGCACGCGTCATTCCCCTAACCACATCACACATCTTTTTGCCAGCAGCCGCAAGCGCCAGAGGGTGGCGG
>JAFVCX010000088.1 GCA_017478855.1 Muribaculaceae bacterium
ATTGAGAGCACAATCATGTTCTGGAAATCAAGCGAGCGCGTTTCAAGCAGCCCCATGATTTGCAGTCCGGCCAATGGCTCACCTTCAAAGGGAATCACTACGGTGCGCGTGAGCCTGTCAACCAAGAAAAACACGGTTTCGCCTGCGGCCGCGATGTCGTGTTCTGCAAAAGTTCGCTTGATTTGCGACAAAACGTCGATATATTGTTTGATGAATGCGCTTTGTAGTGGTGTGCGTTCAGGCAAAACAGAGTTGTCGCTATTTTCCCGTTGGTGAGAGCTCGCCTCGCCATCGATGCGGGCAAGCAGTTTCTCACAGAAGACGGTCAGACGATTGATGTATTCAAAGATGGCATTGGCCGTGTCAGCATCGGGAATAGGTTTGAAAAGGTCGCCAAAATCAAATGATGTGAGGGCCGAAGCCGGCACGCGCCATTCATTGGTGGCTTCGAGTCGGTTTAGAGCCAGCATGGCTTGCCGGGTAAACGCCATCTTGATGATGGGGTGTGAGAGAATGTCTTTCACATCATCGCGGAAGAAGTCGCTTTCGTGGTTATTCGTGTCGGGTGTGGCTCTGTGATGAGCTTTTGCTACAAGGTGCATAAGCGACACGATGCTGGAACGCCGCAAGGGGTAACCCATCGTCACATTGATTTGTCCCAACTGTGGACTGATGGAGTTGAGCACAGGAATAAACAGACTGTCGTCGGGCAGAACGATGGCGGTGTCGATGGCATTTTCGGGATGAGGAATCTCTCCTGATTCAATCATTTGGTCCACATGATGAAAGGCCCATTTGGCTTGCCCCACTGTGGAGGGAATGCCCACCACGCTGATGGTTTGGCTTGCAAATGAGAGTGGCTCAATCACAACGGGCGAAGGAAACAGCCGCGCATAACGGCTTACATAGTGAGCAGCGGGGTTTTGGTCTTCATTACTGAAGATGGGCGAAGCATCATCCCACCAGAAATCGGCGCGACCGCAATCTTTCAGAGTTTTGAAAATGGCCAGTTCGCTGGCGTGAAGATAGCCGAACCCAACGAAAACCACGCGCGAGATGCCCATGTTTTCAAGCTCGGCTCCGCTGATGTTCCGAACGGTTTCGCGATAGATGTGCCCTGTGGTGCTTAATCCTTTCTCTTGTAATAGCCGGTGGAATTGGTCGTAGATAACATGCAAGTTATTCCAAAGCTCAAAGTAGGTGCGTTTCACCTCTCCATCATTCTCACCTGCGTTTTGCCTGCGCCACAGATTGTCGTCATCGTCATCCCAAGAGCCTACATTCAAGTGCAGCATTTGCCCGATGAGTTGCTTTAGTTCGGGAGAGAGGTAGTCGGTTGAGATTTGGCGCAAATCGCCCACGTTGGTGAATAGAGAATAGATGTCCACCAAATTGAGGTCAGCATCATTGAAGTCGTTGAGAATAATGCTGCCCCATTGCATGAATTTGGCAACGGGTGTGGCAGTTTTGCCCATCACTTGGCAATAAGCCTTATATAGAACCAATAGGGCTTCAAGATCGCTTGCCTGCACACGCCCGATGATCCTCCCCAAGAAATTGGCCATGGGCATGGTCTGTGGCAACAGGGTGGTGTGTCGCAATTCGTTTTGCAGGGCTTGCTCAAAGAAAGTGCATCCGCGCTGATTGGGAAAGATAAAGTACAAATCTTCGAGATGGCTCTCGTTCGCATAGTGCTGCGCTACTTGTTGTAAAAACGACTTCATTTATGGGTGAAGAAACCAAAAGATTGTTAGACCTTGATGAGAATGGTTATGCGCACAGCCATGTCGAAAAGCACGATACGGGCGTTGCCGTTGCCTTGAATGTCGGTTTGGGCGCGGCTGAACTCACTGAGCATCTGCTCCACATTGGCCTCATTGATGAAAGGTGCGAACCGTGTGCTGAATTGTTGCTCCTCTCGTGTGAGATAATTCAGTTCCGGCCTATGCAGGTTATAGACGAAGTTCTCTCTGACTTGACGTGCCGCATAACCCAAAAAGCGGCGCGATTTTTCACGCTTCATGTCGGCCACGGCATCGGACCATTGCTTGAGCTTGCCGAGGTTGCGCATGTAGGCCAAGCGCATAAGCTCCACAAAACGCTCATGAAACTCGTGCGTTTCGCTGTCTTGCTCCAGCATGCGCTCGGCAAGGCTCACATTTCCATCGGCCGGAGCGGCTATGGCAAGCGCGTCTTGCAAATTCATGCCATAACGATGTGCCAAATATTGTGCGATCACTTGAGTGCCTGACTTGCGCAATTCGATGCGCTGGGTGCGAGAAAAAATGGTGGGAAGAATCTCTTTTGCATTGTCGCTCACGAGAATGAATTTGCAGTCATCGTAAGGCTCTTCAATGAGCTTGAGCAACTTGTTGGCCGTGTCCTCTTTCAGCTTTTCGGGCAACCACATAATGAGCACCTTGTATTTCGATGTGAACGAAGACATGCTCATCTTGCGCATGATGCTGGTGCTTTCTTTGACGAAAATTTGCGGTTGAGAGTTGTCGTTTCGCAAAATGGTGAGCCAGCGTTGATAATCTTCCACGATGGGATTTTGCGTGATAAATTCTTTCCATTCGGGCATGAAATCATCGCAAATGCTTTCGTTGTCGCGCTTCAGGTAAGGGAAACTATAATAGGTGTCGGTATGGTTCATCGACTCGTGTTGCCGGCAAGCCGGACACTGGCCGCAAGGCTCACCTGCGCTGCGGTGCTGGCAATGCAGGTATTGCGCCATGACGCGGGCCAACGCCAATTTAGGCACACCGGGCTCGCCATGTAGCAGCAGAGCGTGTGGCAACTTGTCGTTATCGATGAGCGCGCGCACTTGCCTTGCGGCTTGCTCATTGCCTAATAAATCACTAAATCTCATGATGGTTAAATTATGACACAAAGTTACTACTTTTTGGGTGAAAATTCTGTTTTTGAACCGCGGAATTTTGCCGAAAAGAGGTTTTTTTGTACTTTTGCACGCTCAATTTTTGAGCTTGGTGATTTTTGTTACCAAAAGGCCTGGCAGGGTCAGAAAGAACTCCACTTTTACATACTTTATGAAGCAAAAAATAGGCATTTTCATTCCGGTAACCCTCGGAATGCTCACAGCGTTTGGCCCTTTTGTGACCGATTTCTACCTGCCACTCATGCCTGAGATGGCCAGTTATTTCAAAACTTCTCCTTCAATGATAGCCATGAGCCTCACCGCCAGTATGGTGGGCCTCTCGCTGGGGCAAATACTCATTGGCCCGCTGAGCGACAAATATGGTCGCAAGCATCTGTTGGTTGTCTCTATGGCACTGTTTGTGCTATCTACCATTCTCTGTATCCTTTCGCCCAACGTATTTTTATTTAACGTGTTCCGCCTGATTCAAGGTTTTGCGGGTGCCGGTGGGGTCGTGCTTGCCAAAAGCATCTCAACCGATATGTTTACCGGCATAGAGCTGGCCGACTTCATGGCCATTTTGGGAGCTATCCATGGAGTGGCTCCTGTGATGGCTCCCTTGCTGGGTGGCGGTATGGCGCGTTTCACCTCATGGCGCGGCGTTTTCTGCCTGCTCCTCGCCATAGGCGTGGTGCTGCTGGTGTGCACTTTGCGACTGCGAGAATCGCTCACTCGTGAACGACGGTCGACGGCTAATGTGCTGCACACTTACGGCAACTTGTTCTGGGTGTTCCGCAACCGACTGTTTACGTTGCCCACTCTGGCCATGATGTTTACTTTTGTTACCTTTTTCGCCTATATATCCTCATCACCCTTCATTTTCCAGCAGACCTATGGGCTGTCGCCTTTCTCCTTCAGTTTGTGTTTTGCCTTGAATGCGTTCATGATTGGCGGTGGCGCGGCTTTGGCCGCCAAGTTTCGCAAACCGGCTAACCTGCTGCGCATGGCATCGGTGATGCTGATGGTGTGGACAGTGCTGGTGTCGCTTTGCCTGATTTTCCATTTATCGTTGTGGCTGCTTATGCTGTGCTACTTGGGCATGCTGTTGAGTTTCGGATTGATGCAGCCTGTGAGCACGGCGCTTGCCCTTGATGCCGAGCGAGCCAATGCCGGTGCGGCCAGTGCCATTTTTGGTGCCGGCGGCTTCCTATCGGGTGCGTTGGTGAGTCCTCTTGTTTCGGTGGGCAACATGATGGTGAGCACATCGGTAGCTATGATGGCAGGCGCATTGGGCTGCCTTATCTTCTCGTCCATTTTGGTGAATACGCTCAGGAAGAGGCAAAATTGAGGCAGAAGCTCGAATACTTATAAATTGGGCGTTTCACCCCGCTTGCATCAATTTTTTGCATTACCTTTGTGGCATGCGTGCCATTCACTATTTTAACCCTGAAAACGATATGGCTCTCGCCTATGGTGGCGCGAACTATACCCCCACGCCACAGGCGGCGCAGCTAAAATGCGACTTGGCCTTGTTGCCGGCATGGCTGGCCGAGTCTGGCGATGGCGTGGTGTGTGACGATGAGCGACACGCCGAGTGGCTGTCGCGACAAGGGTTGGGCGTGGATGCCGTGCCGAGCGGACAACTACAAAACCTGCAAAATTGCCGCATCGTGCCGTGGGGCTGGAGCCTGCCGGTGCGCAATGTGTTGCTCCGCAAAGGGGTGGACGCGTGCCGACTGCCATCGGAAACGATGCTGACACACTGGCGAGAGCTGTCGCACCGGCGACTGACGATAGCTATTCACCGGCGGTTGAAAGAACTGCTTGGCAAGACACTCGCACCCATGCCGACAGAGCTGAGCTCGATTGAAGATGTGCGTGCTTGGGCCAAAGAACACCCTCGTGGATTCTTGAAAATGCCGTGGTCGGGAAGCGGACAAGGGGTGTATCAGGCCCTTGACGTGAATGACGATTACCTGTGGAAATGGGTGGGTGGCGCGTTGCGCAGACAGCAGTCGCTCTTGTGTGAACTGCCTCTTGATGTGCTGATGGATTTTGCCGTGGAAATGAATTGCCTTGAAGGAAAAACTCATGTGACGGGCTACTCGGTGTTTGAGAGCGACCGCCATAACCAATATGCATGTGGCGTGGTGGATGGGCAGAAAGAGCTGCGTGGCATGATTGAGGCTCAATATCCCCAGTTGCCTGTGGTGGAGCAGGTTCTTGTGACGGTGCTCAATGAGCTGGTGGCTCCGCATTATGCCGGAGTGCTGGGCGTGGATATGCTTCTGTATCGTGTGGGGGCGGCTCAAGTGGGTATTGACCCCTGTGTGGAGGTGAACTTGCGCACCACGATGGGCATGGTGACGGCGGCACTGGGCGAAAAGCATGGTCTGCGTGGCCGCTTCGTGATTGAAAAAGTGGACTCGGATTTTGTGCCGTCGGGCCATTTGCTTACGCCGCACTTGCCCGACACGCGCTATGTGGCGATGGTGCTTTAGAATTTCGTTAATTCTTCGTACAGACGCTGCACCGGCAATCCCATGACATTGTAGTAGCAGCCGCTGATGGATTTCACGCCTATGTAGCCAATCCATTCTTGTATGCCATAGGCTCCGGCTTTGTCGAAGGGACGGAAGCGGGTCACATAATAGCTGATTTCTTCCTCGCTGAGATGGGCAAACTCCACCATTGTGCACTGGCTGAACGAGCAGGCTTTTTCTCGCGTGGTGATAGAAACGCCCGTCACTACCGCATGCCGGCGACCCGAAAGGCTGCGGAGCATGGCACAGGCCTCAGCCTCATCTTGGGGCTTGCCCAGCACTTGGTCGTCGAGGATGACCACCGTGTCGGCCGTGATGAGCATTTCATGAGGAGTGAGTTTGTAGGCATGGGCTTTGAGCGCGGCCAAATGCTCGGCAATGCGCATGACCGGCATGGAGGCCGGATAGGTTTCGTTGATGCCCTTGATGACGTGCACCCGAAAATCAATTCCAAGCGTGGCAAGGAGTTCGCGCCGGCGAGGCGAGTTGCTCGCCAGCACGATGTCGTATTTCCTTAAATTGTTCAGCATGAATAAGCTTTTTTATGGAACCCGAAAGCAATTTGGCATACATGGGATTCCTGAGGCCACAAAATTACTCATTTATTTTCTGAAAATGGTGAATCGTACGCCAAAAAGAAGATGGAGAGTGTGTAACAAAAAATAATGCAAAATTTTTGTAGCTGTGAACAAATCATATTAATTTTGCAATGCGGAATGAGAGAGGGAGGTCATGCCCCCGCATTCTGCACCAGTCTGGCGAGGGGGTGTTTAGCACAAGTACGCAAATGCGAGGGGGTGTACCACGAAAGTGGAGCCTCTCGCTCCTTTTTGTATTTTTGCACCCTCACAATTAATGAACGAAGATGATTAAAACGATAGCATTCGATATGGGCGGTGTGATTTTCAACATAGACACCTCACAAGCCATCAGGCGATTTCAGGAAATAGGTTTTGACCAAGCTTCAACCTATCTGGACGCTTATGAGCAAACCGGCATTTTCGCACAGCTGGAAAGCGGACTGATTTCTGCCGAAGACTTTCGCCGCGAGTTGAGCCGGCTGTGTGGCAAGGAACTGACGATGGACGATTGCGGTAGAGGATGGCTGGGCTATTATGTGTCGCTGCCGGAGCAGAATTTGCCCTGTGTACAGGCCCTGCGTGCCGAAGGGTTTCGCACGGTGCTGTTGTCGAACACCAATCCTTTCATGATGGACTGGGCCCGCAGTGAGCGTTTCGACGGACATGGTCATGGGATAGGCACTTACTTTGACGCGCTTTATTTAAGCTATGAGATGGGTGTGATGAAACCCTCGCCCAAAATCTTTGAGCAAGTAATTGCAGCCGAGCGGCTGCAACCTCAAGAAATTTTGTTTCTTGATGATAGTCCGCATAACATAGCCGCAGCCGCGGCTATCGGGATGCGCACCCATTTGGTTGTGGCCGGCGCTGATTGGACTCGGGAAATAGAATCGTTGCTCGAGTGAAGCGTTACACTCTGAAGCCGATGATGTGTCGCACCTCGTCGAGCGTGGCGCGTGCGCTTTGTCGTGCCACTTCGGCACCCTCGGCTGCGATGTCGTCGAGCAGCTTCACGTTGGAGCTGTAATACTCAATTTTTTCGCGAATAGGTGCTACCACGGCACAGAGGTCGGCAGCAATCTGTTTTTTTAGGTCGCCATAACGCAGGGTGCAGTCGTTCCATTTCTCGTCGAAGTATTGATAGACGTCGGGGGCCGACACGATGCGCAAGAAAGTGAAGAGGTTCTCAATCACATCGGGACGCTTGCTGTTGGGTTCTTGTGGGCCATTGTCGGTCACGGCACGCATCACTTTTTTGGTGATGGTCTTGTCGTCGTCGCGCAAATAGATGCAGTTGCCTTCGCTTTTGCCCATCTTGCCGCTGCCATCCAGTCCGGGAATCTTGATGGCCTGCTCGCTGAAGTAGAAGTTTTGCGGTTCGGGGAAGAAGTCCACGCCATAGATGTTATTGAACCGGCGTGCGCACTTGCGAGCCATTTCCATGTTTTGCTCTTGGTCTTTACCCACCGGCACTTTTTGGGCGCGATGCTGCAAAATGTCGGCTGCCATGAGGGTGGGGTAGGTGAGCAAGCCGGCATTTACGTTGTCGGGCTGCTTGCGGGCTTTCTCCTTGAATGTGGTGACGCGTTCAAGCTCGCCTAAATACATGTTCATGTTCAGATAAAGATAAAGCTCAATGGTTTCGCGCACATCGCTCTGCACATAGATGGGAGCGCGCTGGGGATCGATGCCGCATGCCAAATACTCGGCCAAAATGGTGCGTGCGCTACTTTGAATGTTTTCCGGCTTAGGATGTGTGGTGAGCGAGTGCCAGTCGGCAATGAAAAACATGCAGTCGTATTGTTCTTGCATGGCCACAAAACTGCGTACGGCACCAAAATAAATACCTAAGTGCAGGTTGCCCGTGGGGCGAATTCCGCTCACTACTTTTTCCATCTTTGTTGTTGTTTTTGTTATGCAAAAAATCGTATAAAAATGCCAATAATGGCTAATTCACATGCAAAGGTACAACATAAATTTTGAATCTCAACTTTTTGGTGCATTAATAAAGACTTTTGGAACATTCCTATCTGCGCAAAAATGCTGAAATTTGCGCTTCGATTATGAAACGCTTTATTACATACGTTGTGCTGCTTGCGAGCGTGCTTGTGCTGCGCGCACAGAAAGTGACTGCCGATTCGCTGGCGGTGTTTGAAGTAGATGTGCAGGACGATGTGGTCCCCACGTTTGCTGAAAAGGCCGTCACGCTTTATGATTTACCTTACTCCACCCGCACCAGCCTGCCCGATTACAAGCGGCTGGCATGGAACACGGCCACCTTTGTGGGGGCCGGCGTGGCCACGCTGCTTGTGCTTGAAATGCTGCCCGAGGATGCCACTGCGTGGAATAAGGATGAGATTCGCAACACGAGTTTTTTCCACCGCTGGACCACGCATGTGAAAGACGGGCCGGTGTGGGATAAGGATAATCCCATATTCAACAATATTCTGCATCCCTATGGAGGAGCGGTGTATTATATGAGCGCACGTTCATGCGGTTGCAATGTGCTTGGCGCGGCGGCATATAGCTTTTTTGTGTCGACTATGCTGTGGGAATATGGCATTGAATGTTTTATGGAGGTTCCATCCATGCAAGACTTGATTGTGACACCGCTGGCCGGCTCGCTGGTGGGGGAAGGCTTCTATGCGATCAAGCGGCACATAGTGGCTCACGATTACCACCTGTGGGGCTCGTGGTTCTTGGGGCATCTTGTGGCGTGGGTGGTCGACCCCATCAATGAATTTGTGAGCCTGTTTGCCGGTAATCCTTGCAAGCGCGGCAGTGTGGCTTCACAGCTGACGCTGCAACCCATGTCGCGCGGAGGGCTTGCCCTGTCGTTTCAGTTATCTTTGTAATCTTTGAGGGACGCTGGCGCAGAACCTTCCCCTCGCTATTCTTTTTATGTAACGAAAGAGGGGATGGAGGCTTGGTGCTGTCGGGCAAAAATCGTAACTTTGCCGCATCATTCAAATGCCGATGAAAAAGATACTGTTAATAGCCTGTGTGGCGGCGTTGCTTATGAGCTGCCGTCATGGCCAAGCGAATGAGGGACTGCCGCAGAACGACAGCACCATCACCAGCGCACAACTGCTCACCCTTGAGCGAGCCGATAGTTTCACCCTTGCTGTGATAAGTGACCCGTGGCACAACGGAATGGCTTTGCATCGCTATGTGCTGGTGCCCGACAGCCTGCCGCTGCCCGCATCGTTGCCCGAAGGCACGGTGGTGCGCACCCCTATCAAGCGTGCGTTGGTCTATTCGGGCGTGCACACAAGCCTGATGCAAGAATTTGGTTGTTGGGATGCAGTGAAGGGCGTGTGCGACGCGCAGTTTTTTACCGACCCCGATGTGCATGCCGGTGTAAACAACGGCGCAATAACCGATTGCGGCTCATCGATGACTCCTACTATCGAGAAAGTGATAGCTATGCAGCCCGATGCCATTTTCCTCTCGCCCTATCAGGATGCTACCTATGGGCCTATCGAGAAAATGAACATTCCTCTCATTGAGTGCGCCGACTATATGGAAATGACCCCGCTGGGCAGGGCCGAATGGATGAAATTCTATGGCGAGCTGTTGGGGTGCCGCGAGCGCGCCGATAGTGCGTATGCTGCTGTTGTGCAGACTTATCAAGACATTAAAGAGGCGGTGCGAAAAACCTCGCATGACCCCGTGAAAGTGCTCACCGAGATGGTCATAAGCGGCGTGTGGAACGTGCCGGGCGGCCATAGCTATATGGCAAGGCTCATTGAAGATGCCGGAGGCATTTACCCGTGGGCCGACAATGAGAGCACCGGTTCGCTGAACCTCGATTTCAACCAAGTGCTGGCTCAAGCGCAAGATGCCGATGTGTGGCTCATCAAATCATTCTACATTCACAGCTATGCCGACCTGAAGGGGGCTTATGGACTGAATGACCAGTTTGAAGCCTTCAAATGGCAAAAGGTGTATGTGTGCGACACCAATGCTACCCGTTTCTTTGAGCGCTTCCCCTTCCATCCTGAGGTGTTGCTGGCAGAATATGCTCACTTGTTTGCCGGCCAATTCGACCGATTGCAATTCTATAAGCCGCTGGCTCAATGAGGCGTTATGGCATTATAATGACTTCTTTGCTGGTGGCTTTGTTGCTGCTGGCTGTGGCTTGCCTGCTGTTTGGCTCTGTGGCAATTCCCGCAACCGACGTGCTCGATATTTTGTTGGGGCGAAGCAGTGCCAACCGCGCATGGGAAATCATTGTTTTGCATTCGCGCCTGCCCATGATAGTGACCGCGGCACTGGCCGGTGCGGCATTGGCCGTGTCGGGGCTGTTGCTGCAAACCACATTCAACAACCCGCTGGCTGGCCCATCCATTTTGGGCGTAAGCACGGGTGCCGGCTTGGGTGTGGCCATCGTGATGCTGGCCATGGGCGGCACTTTGGGCGGATTCTTGGGCGATTCGCTGGGCAGCTATTTGGCGACACTTGTGGGTGCCCTGCTGGGAGCTGGTGTGGTTCTTGCGATACTCATCGTCATGGCACAGTGGGTGCGCAGCAGCACCATGCTGCTCATCGTGGGTGTGCTGGTGAGCTATTTGGCCTCGAGTGTGATTTCGTTGCTTAACTCGGTGGCGAGTGAAGAGGGAGTTCACAACTATGTGGCATGGGGGTTTGGCAATTTCTCAGGAGTCAGTTCCGAGCAAATGCCTCTCTTTGCCGCGTTGATACTTGTGGCGCTGGCTGCGTCCACACTGATGGTGAAGCCGCTGAACGCACTCTTGCTTGGCACGCGTTATGCCGAAAATTTGGGAGTGAACACGCATCGCGTGCGCCAGCTGCTGCTGGTCATCACCGGTGTCTTGACGGCTGTGGTGACGGCCTATTGTGGCCCCATTGGCTTTTTAGGATTGGTGGTGCCTCACATAGCCCGCCTCTCGCTGGCCACCGCCAATCATAGCCGCCTGCTGCCGGCCACCATGTTGGCCGGTGCTGATGTGGCCTTGCTGTGCGCCCTTCTGAGCGTGAATGGGCCTCATGGAGTGATTCCGCTCAATGCCATCACTCCCGTGATAGGTGTGCCCATAATCTTATATGTGATTATCAACCGTAAAAAGATTCAATACTTTAACTGACGCGTTATGTCAATCCTTATAACCGACGGCCTGCATGTGGGCTACCGCCACAATAAAAAACAGGTGACCTTGCTGGGACCGCTCAATTTGCGGCTATCGGCTGGCCGCTTGGCTGTGCTGATAGGGCAGAACGGCGCAGGGAAATCCACACTTATCCGCACGCTCACCTGTGCCTTGCCACCTGTGGCGGGGCGTGTGCTGGTGGCCGGAGAAAATGTGCGCGAGCAATCGCAGCGTGAGCGGTCGCGGCTGATAGCCCTTGTGTCGACCGAGCGCATTCAGGCCGGAGGACTGACGGTGACCGAGCTGGTGTCGCTCGGCAGACAACCACACACCGATTTCTTGGGACGTTTGAGCGATGAAGACCATCAAATTGTGATGGAGGCCATGAGCGATGTGGGCATTATGCACAAGGCGGAGAGCTATGTGGCATCGCTGAGTGATGGTGAACGGCAAAAGGCCATGATTGCACGTGCCTTAGCGCAACAAACGCCCATCATTATTCTTGATGAACCGACGGCTTTTCTGGATGTGGCCAGCCGCATCGAAACCATGCAGTTATTGGCCAAGTTGGCTCATGAGGGAGGCAAAGCTGTGTTGCTGTCGACGCACGACCTCGCTCAATCACTGCGTCAGGCCGATGACCTGTGGCTCATCACTCGCGACCGAGAAGTCGTGACCGGTGCCACGGCCGATGTCATACACACTGCGGCTATGAACGACCTCTTCACCACACCCCACATCGCCTTCAACCCCACCATCCTCGACTACCAGTGGCGCGACTAACCAGCGATTGGGGGATTTATTGGATTTAATACAGGGAGCGGATGGGGCGGCAGGGATTGCCCACAGCGAGCACCCCGCCGGGTATGTCGTGCACCACGACCGAACCGCCACCTATCACCGTGCCGTCACCAATGCTCACACCGGGCATGACACACACGTTACCACCAATCCACACATCGTTGCCCACGCTGATGGGCTTGGAATATTCGAGTCCGGCATTGCGCTGTGCCACATCAAGCGGATGACCGGCAGTGTAGAAAGCGCAGTTGGGCGCAATGAACACGTTGTCGCCAAAAGAGACCCGGGCCTCATCAAGAATCACCAGATTGGTATTGGCAAAGAAGTTCTCACCTATCTCAATGTTGAAACCATAGTCGCAAAAGAAAGGTGATATGATTTTGAATCGCTTGCCGGTTTTTCCCAGCAGGCCGCGTATCAGGGCTTCACGCTCGGTCACCTGCGAGGGGCGCAGCCGGTTGTAGTCGTAGCATCGCTCTTGCGTCTGCGTGAGCAAGGAGAGCAACGTTTCGTTGTGAGTGGCATCATATAACTCGCCGCTCATCATGCGAGCCAATTCTTGTTCTGTTTTGGTCATTTTTTGAAGTATAAAGCCATGCAAAGTAAGCGCTTTTTGGGCATTTGTGCAATGCCGGCGGCGGCAAAATGTTCTAAAAGGAAAGAAAACTGACCTTATTTTTGTGCCGAGGCGCAGTTTGTGAGGGAATTCGTTGTGTGATAGCGTTTTTTTTTGTACCTTTGCCCGATTTTTTACAAGTTTCAAATTATTATATGTTTACACCTACTAAAAAAACCATCGTATTGGGTGACGGGCGCGAGATTACGCTCGAAACTGGAAAGCTTGCCAAGCAAGCCGATGGAGCTGTTGAATTGAGATTTGGCAACACGATGATGCTTGCCACTGTGACCTCGGCAAAAGAGGCCGATGACGGGGTTGACTTCATGCCCCTAACCGTGGAGTATAAAGAAAAATTCTCGGCCTTTGGTCGTTTCCCCGGCGGCTTCACCAAGCGCGAAGGCCGCGCGAGCGACTATGAGATTCTCACCGCACGTCTTGTAGACCGCGTGCTGCGTCCATTGTTCCCCTCGAACTATCATGCCAACACAATCGTGCACATCATCATGTTTTCGAGTGATGGCGTGGATGCTCCCGATGCACTGGCCGGCCTTGCCGCAAGTGCGGCCATCGCTGTGAGCGACGTGCCTTTTGAAGAACCTATTGCCGAAGTGCGCGTGGCGCGCATCGATGGTGAATTTGTCATCGACCCCACTTTTGAGCAGATTGAGAAAGCCGACATGGAATTGATGGTAGGTGCAACTTACGATAATATCATGATGGTGGAAGGCGAAATGAATGAGGTGAGCGAAGACGACCTCATTGCCGCTCTGAAGGCCGCACACGAAGCCATCAAGCCCATGTGCCTTGCCCAAAAGGAATTGGCTGCCGAGCTGGGTGTGACCAAGCGCGAATATTGCCATGAGGTGGACGACGAGGAGCTCAAAGCTCGTTTGCGCGCGGAAGTCTATCCCAAGTGCTATGCTGTGGCGCAAGCCGGCAGTGCCGACAAACAGTGGCGCAACGCGCAATTTGACAAAGCTTATGAGGAATTCATGGAAACGATTCCTGAAGAAGAGCGTGAGGAGAAGAAGCCCATGGTGGATCGCTACTTCCACGATGTGCAGCGCGATGCCGTGCGTCGTTGCATCCTCGACGAGCACATTCGCTTGGATGGCCGCCGCACCGATGAGATTCGCCCCATCGCTTGCAATCCCGATTATCTGCCTTATCCCCACGGCTCGGCTCTTTTCACCCGTGGCGAAACACAGGCTTTGGCCACTGTCACGCTGGGCACCAAGCTTGATGAGAAACTCATCGACGACGTGCTGCGCCACGAAAATGAGCGTTTCTTACTGCACTATAACTTCCCCGCTTTCAGCACCGGCGAGGCTCGCGCACCCCGTGGTGTGAGCCGCCGCGAAATTGGCCACGGCAACTTGGCCCATCGCGCATTGAAGCGCATGCTGCCCGACGAGTCCCCCTATTGCGTGCGCATCGTGAGCGACATTTTGGAGAGCAACGGCTCGTCGAGCATGGCTACTGTGTGTGCCGGCTGCATGGCATTGCTCGATGCAGGTGTGAAACTCAAGAAACCTGTGGCCGGTATCGCCATGGGCTTGATTACCGATGAGGGTAACGTGAAGCACGCTGTGCTGAGCGACATCTTGGGCGATTAAGACCACTTGGGCGACATGGACTTCAAGGTGACCGGCACTGCCGACGGCATCACGGCCACGCAAATGGATATTAAGTGCGACGGGCTCCCCTATGAAGTGCTTGAGCAGGCTTTGCGTCAAGCAAAAGAGGGTCGCTTGCACATCTTGGGCAAAATCAACGAAGCTATTCCTGCCGCACGCGAGGACTACAAGCCTCATGTGCCGCGCATCGTGTCGATGACCGTGGACAAAGAGTTCATTGGTGCCATCATTGGCAAGGGCGGTGAAGTCATTCAGGGCATTCAGGAAGAAACCGGCGCAGTTATCTCGATTGATGAAATCGACGGCAAGGGTGAGATTGAAATCTCGGCAGCCAATGTGGATTGCATCAATGCGGCCGTGGAACGCATCAAGGCCATCATTGCTGTGCCTGAAGAGGGAAAGATCTACACCGGCAAGGTGCAGTCAATCCTCGAATTTGGCGCATTTGTTGAGTTCATGCCGGGTCGTGACGGCTTGCTCCACATCAGTGAGATTAGCTGGGATCGCCTTGAGAGCATGGAGGCCAGCGGCTTGCACGAGGGCGACGAGGTGACGGTGAAACTCATTGAGATCGATAAGAAGACGGGCAAGTTCCGCCTCTCGATGCGCGCGCTGCAAGAGAAGCCTGAAGGTTATGAGGAGCATCGCCGTGAGAACCGTCCGCCTCGCAACGGCAACAATGGAGGCGGCAACCGCAACGGTGGTGGCAATCGCAATGGCGGTCGCCGTGACGGCAATGGCAACCGTAACGGTGGAAACCACAACAATAATGGCGGTGGCAACCGTGGCCCGCGTCAGGAATAACGCGTGGACGAAACCGTCAAAAGATTATGAAATGAATCCCCGGAGTAACTCCGGGGATTTTTTTGTGTGCAAATAGGAATTAATTGTTATTTTTGCACATGTCTTGCAGGGCGGGTTTTGCGCCCTTAGCAAGATGGCATAGTTAACAGAAGCGTTTATTGGACGCTTTGTTCTTTGACTCCTGAGAACTTCGCAACTTCATCATGATGGTCAAGGACAAAGCAACGATGGATGCTCATGAGGTGTGTTTGACACATTCTCATTGCAAGTGTGGCTACCGGCCACGCTGCGATGTGGGTGTCGGCATATTCCGACGTGGGGTCTTCGTTGCTCGTCTTACCATCATGGGCAATGCGAAGGCCTTCAGGAGTGGGACGGGTGACAATAAGGATTCCCACGTTTTTCAATTCTCACATCATGCGCCACAAGGGGATCAAGGCGGCTATTTCTTGATATGCAGCAATTGGTCAGCGTCATTGTCCCGGTGTATAATCAGCAAAAATATGTGCGCAAATGCCTGCGCTCCATTCTCGAGCAATCTTACCGTCATGTGGAAGTCGTGGTGGTGGACGACGGTAGCACCGATGACAGTCGCCGCCTCGTGAAGCAAATGGCGGCTACTGACGCTCGCGTCCGCCTGCTGTGCAAGCAAAACGAAGGGGTGGCTCTTGCTCGCCGCGACGGCTTGATGGAAGCAACGGGCGCATTGGTGATGTTTGTGGACGGTGACGATTATTTGCTGCCTCATGCCATCGCCAATTTGTTGACGCCAATGGAAGTTCACGACGTGGATATGGTGCTGGGGAGCCACATGCGCCGCTATCCTTTTTGGACACAAAAAAGAAATCCTGCGGCAGTACCCATTCGCACGGTGATAGCCAATCCAAAGTTGTTTGATGACTATTATGTGTCTTTCTTTGGGCATAACATCTTGCCCGTAAATATTTGGGGCAATCTGTATAAACGAGAAGTGATAGACCAAGCGATGCTTGCCGACGATTTGTTTGACCGCCGAGTGAGCCACATGGGTGAGGACGAATTGTTTAACTTGATGTTGTTTCCGCACCTCAAGTCCATTTTTGTCACCGATGAACCGGTTTATGCCTATCGCTATGGTGGAGTGACGTGTGGCTATAACAAGCACTTGACCGAGCTGTTTGACTTTGCCGACCTCCGAGTGGATTTGCTTGACCGGTATGGTTATGAAAAAGGCTATTCGCCACTCTTCGTTGAATATAGAAATGTGCTGAACAGCGAGCTGATGCAACGCATTCAGCACTTGCGCCAGCGGGAACCTGAATTGAAAACTTATGTGGAAGAAGAATTGTGCCGGCGCTATGTGGTGCGGCGCATGAAGGAGCATTATAAGAATCAAATGACCAAGATGCCCACTGCATTGCAGTTAATCATCAACCATGATGTGGAAGCCATTTGCCAGCGAGCCGTGCTGATGGCGAGGGCGCAACGCAAACGCTATTACTTGAAACGATCGCTCAAAACCCTGGCATCGTGGACTTGAAAATGTACTAAAAGCCTATTAAAACAGGTTAACGAAACTGGGGAGCCATAAGAAGACGCGATGAAATTGGTTTGTTAAATTCGCGTTAAAACACTATAAATTGTTGTAAATTGCAGCGAGTTTCTTTTATTTTGTCAAAGAAACGACATGCTTTTTTATACATTATAGGTTTAACAATTTAATAATCAGTTTCTTTATGCGAAAGTTCTACTTTTTGCTGGCATTTCTATTATGTGGAGTGCTGGCCTATGGAGCTGACGGCCCGCGAGAGGCAACATTTGACAAAGCTGCCTCTATCGAGCCTACTCAGCAAGAAACGCTGACGAGCATCCGGCAAACCCAGACCTCGACCTCTGACGCTTTGAGTCAGGGCAAGGTGGTGGCGCAGCAGGCCCTGCCGTCGGCAGCGAGAAACCGTGTGCCGGCCCGTGCGGCCAGCATCGACGATGTGGTGGGTAGCCGCTACTTGCTGGCTCATGCCAACTCGACGGGCATCATTCACACGAACACGGCGGCCACCGTAACCCGGGTGACCGACGACAGTGTGACGATCGCAGGGCTTATCTACAGCGATGTGACTGTGGGTGCCAAACTCGACTTGGCCAATGGCAAAGTGCGTGTGTATCCGCAGCATGTGGTTGATATTGACGATGGCCCCATCTCTATTGCGCCGGTTGATATCAATAACCGCATTTACAGCCTGATCGACCCCATTGAAGGAACCATCGAGAATGGCAATATTCACCTTGATTCGCCGTTCGGCTTCTTTGTGACCGATGGTGCAAAAAAAGGCGCTTACTTGACCATCGGTTTTCTTAACTACGCTTATGTGGCCACCAGTAATGGCACACTCAACTACAATGAGATTAAATTTGACACCTACCTTTCGACCAATCGCCGCACGGTGACGGCGAAAACCGATTGGGTGTATGTGCGTCAAATCAATCCCACGCAAGTGCGGTTGGTGCACATGCCCACGGCCTTTGGCTATGTGGACATGGACGTCAATTTGGGATATGATGGCAAAAGCGCGACCATCGATCCCCAGCAGCTTGCCTATCAAAGCTATGTGGGCTGGTATAACAACTATGCCATGACCGAAACGGTGACCGATACCACAGTGAAAATTTCGGGCACATTGCTGTCGCCCATGCAGGCAACATTTGAAAACGGCACTCTCAAGACCGGCAAGTGGATGGTGGGTCGCCTCACCAGCTCGAGCGGCTCATTTGCCAACTTGTTTGAAAGTTCTACCATCTCGACCACGGCGGCTGTTACATTCCCCACGATGCCGGCTCTGAACTTGGCAGGTTCGGGAACAGAAGCCGACCCCTTCTTGATCAAAACCCCTGATGATTGGTACGCCCTTTCGGTGGCAGCCAATAATAATGCCGCTTATCGCTCTACGACCACGCAGACCGATATTGCCGGTGAGGCTTATCACACGATTGCCGCCGGCTTCTATTTCAAACTGGCCAATGACATTGATTTTGAAGGCTATAACGCGACAATTTTGCCAATTGGTGACAAAAACTACCGTTTTGCCGGCACTCTGGACGGTGACGGCTATGCCATCAAGAATTTCAAGATTGAGAACTACGCCTATGATTATAGTGGCCTCTTTGGTGCCATCGCACCGGCCGGCACAGTGAAGAACCTCACTGTGAGCGACGGCCGCTTCACTACGCTGGGCTATAATGTGGCGGCTATTGCCGGCATTAACTATGGTCTGGTGAATAACGTGACGCTGCAAAGTGTGGTGGTGCAAGCCACGTCGGGCTATGGCGCAGGTTTGGCCGTAGGCCGCAACTACGGCACGATTGACGGCGGTAAGGTGAATGGCGGATCGATTGCCGCTTTGGGCAACGCCGGCTCGGCCGCCGGTGTGACTGTGGGCACGGTGAAAAACTTCCATGCCAGCGGCGTAACGGTGCAGCAACTGGGTACGCAAGTGTTCTCGGGTGGCATCGTGGGCGACATTCAAGCCGTGACATCAACCCAACACACGAAGGTGAGCGACTGTTCTTTCTCGGGCACAGTCTATTCAAGTTCTTCTCAACTGGCTTTGGGTGGCATCGCCGGCCGTGCGGCTTATGCCGACGTGGAGCGTTGCTTTGCGGCCGCACGCATTTTGGCGGGCAGCAACACACAGTGCTACATGGGTGGCTTGGCCGGAGCGGTGTTTAATGCGTCGTTTACCGATTGCTATGCCACCGGTATGGTGCAGAACGACAACAGCACGACGGCGGCAGGTTTGATAGGTCGCAACTCAAGCATCAACGACGACAAGACCACTTATCTGACTAACTGCTACAGTGCAGTGCAGCTTACCACCGCTTGCACCGACTCGTTGGCCGGCCTGACCAGTGCCACCGACATCCAGATGGCCAACTGCTACTTTGACGCGCAGATGGCCAGCATCAGCAACGCCACTTATGGCCTGAATACGGCTCAAATGACCACCGCCGACGGTCTGCCCGGATTCAGCAGCGATGTATGGACGTTCACCGAGGGGCTGTATCCTCGCCTGAAAGGCACTGAAGAACTCGACAATGCAGCAGTGGCCGCAGCTCCCATCACGCTGGCCGCAGGCGATAACTTGCTGCAGGTAAAAAACAACTTCACATATAGCACGGCCAACGATGTAGTGTGGCGTGCGGTGAAGAACAACTACTACGACACCACGGGTGGCCATGCCTTTGACTTCAGCAACGGCACCGGTGTGCTCAACTACGAGCAATTTACCGACACCGTTGTGGTGAGCCGTGGCTTGGCACAGAAACTGACGTTTGTCAATATTGCCCCGATTCCATTTGCCGGTAAAGGTACGGCAGAAGAGCCGTGGCTCATTGGCACTCGTGAGGAAGTGAAACTTTTCAGTGAAATGTCAAATAATGCCAATCTGAAGTTTGCCGATAAGTTCATCAAAGTCATTGCTGACATTGACATGCAGGGCGACACCATTCAGCCCATCGACTTTGAGAATTCGGCTTCTCCCAAGCTGGTATTTCAAGGCACATTCGACGGTGATGGCCATGTGATTGACAACTTCGTTGTTTGCACGGCCGGATATAACGAAGACGGCACGGTGAATCCGCGCAGTGCGTTGAGCGCATATTATGGCGGTTTCTTTGGCAACATTGGCACCGACGGAGTGGTCAAGAACCTGATTATTGGCCCGAAGGCACAATTCAAGCTCTTTAGCTATGGTGGCGCAATAGCCGGTGAAACAAGCGGTTTGATTGACAACTGCCAGAATTATGCTAATGTGGATGTGTATTTTGCTCGTGCAGGCGGCATCGCCGGCGAAATCAAGGCTGGTGGCAAAGTGACTAATTGCTACAATGCCGGTCAAGTGCGAGTGGGTTACTATCAGGCAGGCGGCATCGTGGGCTACTCTACCTCGGGCATCATTGAGAACTGCTTGAACGTGGGTCGTGTGGCAGCCGAATTTATCAACGCTTATCAGGCCGACGGAAAACAATATGAGGCTGGTGGCATCTTGGGCGCTGACACCAAGGGCACAGTGCTGAATAACGTAATCAACGCCGGCCCGGTGCAGAGCTATAAGCAAATTGGCGGTGTCGTGGGTACGGCTGTGGCCACCACGCAAATTTCGAATGCCATTAACCACGGTTTCATTACGGCCCTTGCCGACAAGTCGCTCACTGGCCAAATCATTGGCAAAGTCACTGTGGGCGCAAAAGTGACAAATGGCCTCTATGACAACCAGCTGCAAAAAACAGCGGCTGTGGCAAGCGCCGCCTATGACGGCGTGGCAGGCAAGAAGACGAGCGAACTGACCAGCGGCTCGGTAGAAGGTTTGGATGCCAGCGTTTGGAAACAAACGAAAGATTGTTATCCCACCATCGCACTGTTTGCCGACAAAGAAGCAGCTCGCCTTGCGTCGCTGGCTACAGTGAACTTTGCGGATGGCAACTTCGCGTCAAGCGTGACCCGTCCCGCCCAGCTGGGCAATGTCAACTCGGTGACGTGGACGCTCAACGAAGGCAAGTCGTTCACGCTAGCCGGCAATGTGCTCACGCCTGTCATTCCCGAGAAAGGCTCGGCCCAAGACACGCTCGTGGCTACGCAGGGCGACTCGAAACGCTATGTGCCGTTGGGCACAATCAACGCGCAGGTTCTGCCGGGCGAAGGCACAGCTGCCAATCCGTTCCAAATCAAGACGGCAGCCGATGTCAAGACGCTGGCCGACTTTGTGAAGGAGAATCAATTTGATTTCGACGGATTCTACTTCAAGGTGCTTAACGACATCGACTTTAAGGATGCTGAATTTGAACCGGTGGCTGCGGCTCCCAACACTTTCGCTGCCGATTTCGATGGCAATGGCAAAACCTTTAGCCACCTTGTGTACGACGTGAGTGAAGACAAGACGGCAGCCAACACGGCGCTCATCGGAACACTCACGGGCAATGGCTCGATTCACGACCTCACCCTTGACAACACCAACAAGATTAGCGGATATAACTACACCGCCGGTTTCGTGGGTAACCTTTATGGCAAGGCATATAACCTTGTGAATGAAGCTACCGTGACCTCGGCTGTGAGCTATGCCGGTGGCATTGCTGCGCAGGCCGGAGCCGGCGCAAGCATGGATAATGTGGTGAATAAGGGAGAGATCACCGTTAAAACAAGTTATGCCGGTGGTCTGTTGGGTTACACTGCGGCTGGAGCCAATGTGAAGGTTACCAACAGCTATAACGAGGCTTTGATTATGGGTACGCAGTACTTGGGAGGTCTGGCCGGCGCAGCTTCGGCAATGTTTAGCGATTGCTACAACACCGGTGATGTGATTGGCACGAAGAACTATGTGGGCGGCATCGTGGCTCAGGCAATGGCTCCCAGCGGTATGCAAAACTGCTATAACACCGGCTCAACGATAGGCGTGCAATATAATGGCGGTTTGGCCGGACGTGTAGAAACCCACACGGCTGGCGTGCGTTTTGTGGCCGATAACTGCTACAACACCGGCACCGTGAGCGGCACAGGAACGGCAGCCATCAGCTATGTGGGTGGCTTGCTTGGCTACAGCTTGGCCGGTATGACCATCAGCAACAGCTACAACGCTGGCTCGTTCGATATGCCCGACGGTGTGGTGGTGCGCAACATTGGTGGTATCTTGGGTAGCTCAACCGGTGCGACCCTCGCCGCCCCCGACACTATCATCAACTGCTATAATGTGGCCGACATCAAGGCCAGCAACAACGTGGGTGGCATTGGCGGCGACTTTGAGCCTGCCTCGAGTGCCAACGACAGTTGCTCTGTGACCATTGGCTGCTATAACTTGGGTAGCATTGAAAGTGTGCTGACCACGTTGGCAAACGCCGGTGGACTCTTCGGCATGGGCGGCATGCAGCTCTTCGACAGCTGGAATGCCGGTACTGTGACCGCTGTGGCCAACAACGTGGGTGGACTTATCGGTCAAATGAACGGTAACCCCACGCGCGTAGAGCGCAACGCTAACTTTGGCAATGTGACCTCAACTTCGGCCAAGGGTACCGAGGTGGGTGGCATTCAGGGTTATGGCCGCGCACTGATGAGCGATTGCTACAACTTTGGTGAAATCACGGGCTATAATAACGTGGGTGGTTTGCTTGGCAAGCCGGGACCCGCATCGGCGGCATCCTATGCTACCAGCTTCGATCGCCTGTACAATGCCGGCAAGCTCACGGCTACCAATGGAACCAATGTGGGCAACATCTTCTCGGAGAATACGGGCACGAAGTTCATCACCACGGGCGAACAACTGTACTACGACAAGGAGGTGAACGCCGGCTCGGCCTACGATGCCACATTGGAGGCAAAAGGGCTTGACAAACGTGAGTTCACTGAACTGAACTTGGGCGATGCCTTTGAGAACAAGACGGCTTGCTATCCGTCACTCAAAGTGATGGCTGAGAACGACTACAACAGTTTTGCCGTGGCCATGTTGCTGCTGGCCGAAGGCGAAGTGGCCGACTCGGTGTATAGCGACTTCTTGGTGGGTCTGCCCCTGAACGCCACTTGGACGTGCACGCCTAATTTGCTCATTGATGGTAACGACGTGGAACTGCGCAGCAGCGAAGTGGGCGAGCAGGCAACCATCACGCTCACTGTGGTGGGTGCGCAGCAAGCCAGCGACTCGAAAGCCAAAGTGGGCTTGCAACCCGGTGTCGCGCTCACCCGCACCTATGACTTGGTGCTCATGCGCGTGTACACGGGCATTGACAATCCCGCGGCAGGCAAAGAGGTGAAGAATCGTGTGTACTACAACCTCAAAGGCCAGCAAGTGGCTCATCCGCAGGAAGGCACTGTGGTGATTGAGGCCACTCAATACACCGATGGCACATCGCGTGCCGCAAAGGTTGTGTATCGCAGTAAATAAGTCATAGCGATACTGATATTCTGAAAACGAAGGGTCGCGGAATTTCATTCCGCGACCCTTTTTAGACGATATTGTGGCGAGCCGGGTGGCTCATGTCTTGACCCGCCTTTGTGGGTGGTGACTGCCTATTTTTTAGCCAGTGTGTGATTGAAATATTGCGTGTTGCCAGTAATCTCTTTCACAGGCTCAATGAAGGGCGGGAATTTGATTGGCTCGCCCTCATCCACGCCTTTACTCTCAAGGATGACGAGGCCGTCGAGTTCGTTCTGATAGGTGTCAATCTCAAAATACTGCCCCTTCCAGATGAAGCTGCTGCGATGCTTGCTGATGGTGCGGTAGGCAGGGTCGGCCAGACTGAGCATCATTTCATAGAGGCTATTGTTGATTTGACGCTCGGTCACCAGCTCTTCGGTGGCCGAGATTTGTTTCTTGGTGGTGTGCAGATACACATATTTCCCTTGACCGCCACGCTTGCGCAAGCGCACTTCACTGCCTGGCTCCGAGGTGAGATAAGTTTGCACAATATCGTTCTCGATGCAGTCGGCAGGCATGGGACCCACAATTTTCACAATGTATTTCCGCTCCTGCTCAATGGTTTGCGGCAATCCTAACACACTGTTGATTTCCTTGATGACACGCTTCATCTTGGCATCAAAGTCGTCGTGATTATTGATGACGCGCAGGTGCGGATGGCCTGTCCAAGCCTTGATAGTCTTCTTGTCTAGCGAGCGGGCAATGCGCAGCCCTTCTTCATTCATCTCTTCAAGGCGCGATGCGTTGTTGGCGGTGGTGAAATATTGCTCGGCACCGTCGGCCGCCGACACCAGATGCAACACGGCATCGTAGCGCTCGCGCAACTCGGGCGTGGATGTGCCCACAGCGCGTGTGATGCTCTCCCACATGTCGGGAGTCATATAGGCCGAAATGTCCATCGCGCCACGGTCGCTCACGATGATGCACGGCTCGGCGCACTCTTGTGCAATGCGGTTGAACTTGTCTTCCAGCGCGAGCTGCACTTCGAGAGTGGCTTTTTCACCTTCGTAGAAGAAACCTTTGTTGGTGGTGAGGTAGTTCATACCTGCGGCAGTGAACATGGTGGGCACTTCGGGCAGGGTAAACACCTGATAACCGAGGCTGGAGAAATGCTCCACAATCTTGGCCAAAGCCGTAGTTTTGCCGGCACAGGGGCCTCCTGTGAGCACGATTCGCTTAATGTCTTTCATCTTGTCGTTAATGGGGCGTAAAAAACAAAGTGCAAATATACGAAATATTTTCGCATTTCCAACGCAAAGCACCACCCAATTTGCAAGCGCATATTTTGGGTGGTGCTCGAAAAGATATTAAGCAAGAAAAGATGTTTAGTTCACAGTCTTGACGGTGTTGGCGTTGTCGGTGTTGCGCAGGGTGCGCTTGCTTTGCTGGAATTTGCGGCCAAAGTCCAAGTTGTAGGTCACGCCAAGGCGGATGCTGGTGGCATTGTCGCGAATAACTTGTGTGCGGTGTTGAGGATTGACTGCCGAGCGACTGTAAGCCTCGTAGTAGTCGCCGCGACCGGCCACCCAAATGCCTTGCACCTGCAAGCTCAAGTTCTTGTTGAGCGAGTATTGGCCGATGATTACCCAGTTGCTGCCTTCGATAGAAACTGTTTCGCCATATAGAGTTTTTCTGCGTGATTGCCAAACGGTCCCCAAGCTGAACTTGCCGGCATGGAACCGAGCCTGTGCCCTAAAGTTCCATGCGTCCAAGCGGTGGTGGAAGAGCGCTCCGGCATCGGTCAGGTAGGGCGTGTAGTTGGCCGAGGCCACGAGAGAGAGGTGATCCCACAACTCCAGCAGGCTGAGTTGGAGTTCGTTATTATTTGCTATGTAATATTTGCCGTTGATGTGCCGCTCCACAAAGTTATGACCGTCGGCATAGTACTCGACAATGCCGCAAATCGGGTTGCGGGTATAACTGATGCTGGTGCGCAGGTAAGCTTGAAACTTGCCGCGGGTGTAGCGCAACCACAGCCGGCCATAATAGTTGTGCGCGGGTTTGAGAGCAGGATTACCGGCCACGGCATAGATGTTGTCGACCTGCTGCGTCACGCTATCCAAATTGGCCAGCTGGGGCAGCTGTGGCTTGAACTCGGTGTAGAGGCTGAAGGTGAACCCCTTGAACGGTTGGCCGCCGAACGTGGCTGCCGAGTGAGTGTTGACAAAGGTCTTGTTCTGCGCTCCGTCGTTGATGGTGAACGCCTTGAGACCGGTGCCCACCGACCAGTTGTAACGCTCCCTCAACCGTCCCATCAATCCGGCGTAGGTGTAGTTGTTGTTCGATCTCAATCGGGTGGAAGTTCCCGAAACATAGTCATTGATGGCTCGTGTCCATTCGTCGGCCATGCCCATGCGCAGGCTCATGCCACCGCCCAGTTGGCGGCGGTAGGTCACCTCACCGATGACCGAGTAGTGGCGGTTGTCCACACCGCTGTGATAGGTTTTAGAATCGGCGCCAAGATAGTCATAAACCAGCGTGCCATTATTGCGCAGGTTAGCGTAGTTGCCCACCAACTGAGCCTCAATCGAGTTTTTGGCATTGAACTTTTTGCCGAAGAACAAGTCTAATGAATGGTTGAATGTGCGGTCGTGTGCTTCGCTGGTCGATGTGTATTCACTCACTTTCTGCCCATTGCGCCACTCAGTGACCCGGCTGGGGTAGAAGCGGTTGCGAGGCTGCACCTGCAGGTTGTATTCGGCTTGAAAACCGGTGTTCTTGTCGTGCTGATAGGTGTAGGATGTCTTCACTCGGTTGAGCCAGTAGTCAAACCGGCTGGCATCGCCGCGGCTCTCGCGGGCGATGGTGTCGCCACCGCCAATGTAGGCGGTTTCCTTGTTGTGCCACTCGTCGTTGTAGTCACGCCGTTGCAGATAGTGCGTTACGGCAAACTCCGACTTCTTGTAGTTGTAACTGGCTTTGAACAGGTTGTCGTGCATCGTGGTGGTAGGGCAATATAGAGCTTCCTCGTGAAGCGAGCCGCCAGTAGGGCGTTCTTTTAGGATGACGTTGATGGTGCCGCCCACATTGCTGTCGCTATAGCGAATGCCGGGATTGTCGCTATACTCGATGCGAAGAATGTGATTGGGCCGAATGGCCTGAACATCGGCCAAAGTCTTGGGCATGCCATTGACTTTATAAACGATGTCTTGACCATTGATGGTCATTTTCTTGAATGCCAAATCCACGTCCAGTCCCGGCAGCTGCAGGGCATCGAACACGTCGAGTGAATTCACGCTGCGGGCCAGCAAAGCCGAGTCGGGGGCAATGATGTAGCGGTCAACTTTTTGAATGAAGCGCGACCCCTCCACAACGGCTTCTTTGAGTACTTTGCTGTCGGGGTGCATGGCCACGGTGCCCATGTTGCGGATGCGTGTGAGGCGATGAAGGGTTTTGTAGCCCACATAGGTGAATTGTGCAATGACCTCGCGTGCTTCACAAGGAATCACAAAACGTCCGTCTTCGTTGGTGACACCACCGTTGATAAAACTTGAGTCGGCCACCGATAGCAACCTCACATTGCCAAATGCAAGAGGTTGGCCGGCTTCATCCACGACGCGGCCACTGAGTTTGGTGCGGGCCTTTTGCACGCACTCCACATAAATCTCATTGTCGCCGTTCTGCGTCATTTTAATGGGATAATATCCAATGATTTGTTCGATGGATTGAGGCACCGACTTGCCTTGAATGCGCGTGGACACACGAAAATCTTCCAGCTCGTTATAGACGAAAGAGATTTTGTAATGATCGGTTTGCGCTTGCAGGAATTTCAGAGCTTTGCTCATCGATTCGTTCTGGAACTCATGCGTGATTTGCTGTGCCATGACTGCGGTGATTTGCAGGCATGTGACCAATAGAATAAGATAAAACCGCTTCATCACTTGTCCTCCTGTGCGTTAGCTTGTTCCACAACCAGTCTGCCTCCTTCGAGCCTGATATTGAAGGCTTCAAAGTGATTGAGCATGTCCACCACTTTCTCTAATGAATAAGAGGGTTCCCACTGGTAGAAAAGGCGCAGTGAGCGCACGCTCTCTTGTTCATAAGTGACGTCCACATGATAGTAAGATGCCAAATCGGCGAGAATTTGTTCAAGTGGGGAGTCGTCGTAAAGATGTGGTTGCACTTCGGCCACGGTGTCGGTGGGCACGGTGTTGGCAGAGGCTTCTCCTCCTGTCGTTTGTGCGGCAGAGTAGCTGTTTGTTGTGGTGCTGACGGCTTGGTCTTGTGTGTTCCGCAAACCGAAGAAGCCGGTTTGCACGGCTGCAAAGGTGATGCCAAAAAATGCCACAACGATAGCGGTGGCGGCCGCAATCTTGCGCCACATGGGGGCAATGATGGCCCTTGACTGACGCTTTGCGGCGATTTGCTGCCATTCATTCTCTATCATATCATCGGTGATTTGCTCCGTGGCATGTTCGGCTTTAAAGGCACTCTGGGTTTTAGCCATCAGCACGTAGAGCTGACGGCACTCTTCGTCGGCAAGAATCTCGCGCCACTGTTCTTCGGCGTAGAGTTCGGGATGTTCAAGCATCTTGAACAGTTGTTCTGTTTTGTTCATCGCTCGTGATTCTTAAGGGTTAAACGTAATTGATTGATTGCGCTGCGCAAATGTTTGTAGATAGTGGTTTCGCTCACACCCATTTGCCGGGCGATTTCACGAAATGTGAGTCCTTGCTCAAAATGCAGCAAAATGATTTCTCTGCAAATGGGAGGAACCAAAGCGGCTATGCCGCTTTGCAAAGCCATTATCTCTTCCTCGATTTCCTCGGCAGTGCGGTCTTCCACATCGTTTTCGAGCATGCAAAGTTTTTTCACTTGCTCTTGAATCTTGTGAGCCCGCAGGGCATTCAGGCATCGGTTGCGCACACACGACAGCAAGAACGTTCGGGCGGTTGTTTCTTGCACATCCACATGATTATCTACAAGAAGCTTGGCAAACACATCGTGCACCATGTCTTTACTCAGCTCATCGTCGTGCAATAATATGCTGGCCAGCTTATACATTGCCCGGTAATGCTGCTTGAACAGCCGCTCTATTTGTCGTTGCTTGTCTGTCATACACCCATTATACACGCAACTTGCGATTTACTAAACCTTCATGAGAGCATTTTTTTGAAAAAACGAGGGTTCGGCCGCAGCCGAACCCATAATACTGTCTTAACTGTAAGGCTGTTATTGTTTCTTGAGTACAATTTGTTTTTGTGTGAAATCGTTGGCCGCGTCAATGATTTGCAGCAGTTGCTGCCATTCGGCCACAGGATAGTCGGCTTTTCGATAGCACTTAGCCACCACAAGCTGCAGTTGGTTGTCGCTCACACTGGCCTGCGCATGGAATTCACCGGCATTGTTGCTGACGTTTTGCTGCAGTTTCTCCAAGCTCTCGGCTGCCACCTGATAGCCGCTCGGGAGCGTCAGAGTGATGTTCCATGTCAGTTGGGTCGCGCGGCGATTGATGTCAAAATCGCGTTTGCGGGCCTCACCCTCAATCTTCACTTGGTCGCCTATCAGCTTGCCTATGCTCACAATCAGGTTGCTGCCGGCTTTTTTCACCCAGCCGTCCATCGCATAATGGGTGGTATAGGTGAAATCGGGATGCTTCGGGTCAATGCCAGTGGAGGTGATGTCGTAGGCAGTAAACTCGGCGGCATCTTGGTCGTGATAGAGCTGAACTTCTTCTTTGAAGAAATTCTTTTGGCTTTCCTTGTCTTTTTCAAATTGCTGCAAGATGCCTGTGCGCGATTTTTTGTCGGCCATCTCAATGTAGGGCTTGTTGCATTTCAGGTAAGCGTCATTGGCGGCAAATTCTTGCTGGTTGCTGATGACAAAGGAGAGCGACTCTTTCATGCTGCCTGTGCGCGATTCGGTGCGGTCAATATTGACCCGTGTGCCATCAACGCTTGCATTGACCGTCACTTCATCAAGGTTGTCGTCGGGAGCCGATTGCGGCAAAGTGACTATCTCATAAAGCGTTTTTTCTCCCTTGAGCTTGCCGTTGATGAGAGCGGCCTTTCGCCCTTGCAGTGAAAATGGAATGGTGCCTGCGGTGAACCCTTTGTAATAAGGTGGAGTGAAATAAGTGCCATCTATCGTCTTGATGAGCCATGTGGTGTTGCTGTTGTGGATGAGCTGGTCAAGGGGCTCGCTGTTTCTTTCGGTGCTAATCATGAACTGATAAGGCACTTTGTAGCCATCGAACAAAGAGGATAATGCGATGATGAACTGATAAGGGTTGTAACTGTCATATTTGTCGAAAGCCCGGTAGCTATAAAGCAAACCGGTATAAAGATTTCGCGCCAGTTCTTCTTTATCGGTAATCTCTTTGCTGTTTTTGATGATGTCATTATGAAGTTTGCGATAAAGACTCGACTCCCACATGAAGTGTTTTTTGCTTTCGGTCATGAGCATGAGGTCGTCGTTCAAAATGGTTTTGAAATCGGGATTGGCTTGCAAACCACGCTGTTTCACACTCTTGACTTTGCTGGAAGTCACGCTTTTATCGGTAGCATAAAGCAGAACCATGGGCGACTGCGCCATCTCACTATACCACAGCGAAGGTGCCACAGCCTCAACGTTGCTCACCTCGGCGTGAAGAACGGTGTTGTTGTCCTCATCGGTGGTGGCGGTAAAGTCGGGAGCGCCATTAAGGGTGCGATATTGGGTGGTGAACTTATCATCAATTTTGCAGTTCACCTTATAGCGCAGCATGGGATATTCTTCCACAAAGGTGAATACAAAGGGTGGAATGTTGCGCTCTTTAATAATCATCTCTTCATAGGTGAAGATGTCCACGATATCGCCAATCTCTAAACCCGGCACGGCCAGCTTGTGGCTCACATCTTTGCCTTTCGCTCCCTCGCGCGTAGTCATGTATTCATCGGTGCTAACAGTCACAATCTCGCCGTTTTGCTTGATGACTCGCACGCCCAGCACTTGCTGGAGCTTTTCTGAAAGGCCCAAGCCATTGCGGCTTTTCTTGAATGTGAAATAGTCGAATTCCGAGAATTTCTTAAGTGCGGCGGCATCGTTGATTTTCACCAGCATGCGGTTAAGCTCATGCCGTCCCATTTGCCTTGTGGTGCGGAACTGCAGAGGACTCGTCATCTGAATGTAGGACTTGCGTGTGAGCTCCACATCGGTGCGTGAAGCAAGAATCACCGCCGAGTGCGATTTCTCGTATTTCTCAGGGCACTCATAGTTGGAAAAATCGGGATCGTTTTCACTCCACACTTGTTTGCGCAGCTCGGCGGCAAACTCAGCGTACTTTTTCTCCTCGTCGGCGTGCGCGGTTATCATGGCCACACTCAGGACAAAAAGGACCAGAAATTTTAAGGAAGAAAGTTTCATATGTTGCTTGTCAATGAAGTTTTTTCAAAATAATTTGTTCGTGACTGGCCTCGTTCCACCGGCGGAGGTCGTCGTTCCATGTTGCAATGGAATCGCATTTGAGTCTTCGTTGGCGAATGCTCATCACCTTGCGAAACAAAATGGTGGACTGACCTTGTTGTAAGAATTGGCACTCCAAATCGGCCACCTCATTGCTGAGGGTGAAAGCTTGGGGCAGCGATTCGCACCCATAACCGGCAGGCAGCTGAAAAACCACTTCTCTCACCACCCTGCATCGCAGCGGAAAAACGAAATCTTGTTTGCGCTCGGCAGTGTCGATAGGCTCAGCGAAAAGCAAATTGTCAGGATCCAGCTCCATATAGAGGTCGCCATCGAGCTGCTCCAGCGAGTGGGAGTCGGTCACGTTTCCGGCAAGTGCTGCCCATTCCTCTCGGCAATCGTTTTGTACCCAGTGGGCACTGTCAATGCGATTGGCATGATTGTCGTCGTTGAGCGCATTGATTTCAAATAAGGTGCGTTTTTGTGCCTCCACACTATGGTAAGCCGAGAGAAGAAACTCTTTCTTGTCGCCCCTCAACCAACGGCTTACGCTGCCCATGAGCGCATGTTGCTCTCCAAGTGCGAGCGTGAGGCGCATGCTGTCGCAGCTGGCTGCGATGGGCAGTGTGGGCAGCACTCTCGCCGAGCAGCCTTCTTTCTCCTCCACAAGAGCTTCACGACCTTGAATGTGGCAGGGAATGTGGTTCATCGGAATGTAGCTGCAAGTGGCATCGAGGTAATAAGTGCGTCCTTGCCACTCCAACGTGCAGATGGCGTGATTGATGGCGGCCAGCGTGGGTGTTTCGCTCATGGAGCAAGCCACGTCCTCGGTGCCAATGTCGGTAAGACGCGCGTCAAACCCCTGTGCCACAAGCAGTGTTTTGAGCAGCAAGGCCATGCCTTTGCAGTCGCCATAACGCTTGCGCACCACTTCGGCCGGAGTGTCGGGCTGATGCTTGCCCTTGCCGGCTTCAAACGCCACATATCTGATGTTGGTTTGCACCCAAGCAAATGTGTTTTTGATTTGGTCCAGTTCGGTGGCGCATCCTTGACGGATTTCTTCAAGAATACGGTCAAGAGAAGGAATGGCGGTATCCACATCGGCCAGTTCGCGCCCCCATGCAAACAACTCTTGCGCGCCGGCAAAAGAACCTGTGATAAAAATAGTGGGATAGACGTTGGCCGCGGGTGGCATCTGCGTTTCGTGCTTGGCCGCGGGATAGTTGGTCAGTTCATAAGTGACCGTGGTACGGTCACCATCGGTGGTGCGAGTCACCGCAATGCCCGATGGCAGATTTCTCTCCACCAACTGAAACCGCTCAAGTGACTGGGGAATGATGAAGGTGACGGTTTTGTGCTTGATGTAATACTCATCAGGCAACACCACCTGTGTGAAGTATCTGAAATCGGTGAATGTGCGTTCAAATTTGGCCTTGCATTCTTTCTTCTTTCGGCTAAGCTCCACGTTGAAATAGCACACCTTGGAATCGTCATAAAACACATTGTCGGGTGTGACCGACCGATATTTGGCGCTTTCTTTTCCGCATGCAGCCGCATTGAGCACGATGTTGTCGCCATAAAAAATAGCCGGCTGCACCCGTTTTTCATATTGCCGCAAGATTTGATAGCTAATGTTGCGTTTGTTTTTGATGATGACTTCGCCGTCCTTATTGAGTTTGAATTCATACACATCGCTGCAATCGCTAATCATCACTTCATCTTTAGCCGTTTGAGCCCACGCTCCGGCCACGCACAAAACTATAACCGCTACAAAAAGAATTGCCTTTCTCATCATGGCTATTGCTTTATCTCAGAATCTTTTCAGTTTAATGGTGATGCAAAGTTAAGATTTCTTACAGAATTATCATTTACCCCCCCAATTTAACGTTTGTTTAACAAACCGGAGTGCCGTCAGACGCTTGGGAGGGAGATGCCGTCGAGCTGGCGATAGAGGTTGAGGGCATACACGTCGGTCATGGCGCTGATGTGGTCGAGCACGGCCTGAATTTTTTCGAATAGGGTGGGGGCGTACACATCATATTGCTCCGGAAACTTGTTGAGTAACAGTTGAGAATAGTTGCGCTCGGGATGCATCACAGCCCCTATGAGTTTTTCAAGCAGCAGGTTAATGATGCGATTGCCCGCCAAATCCACATCCACCACATAACTGGCTCGATACAGCTTGCTGAAGGCCAATTCGCTGCAACGCCGATAGCCTTCGGCGGCCAGTGGCGATATGTGGTCGATGAGCGTGCCACTGAAAGTGCCTTGCATAATAGCTGGCTCATAGGCGACAAACGTTTGGGCGCACTCTTGCACAAGCAGCCCCACGATGCACGAACGCATGTAGCCCACTTTCTCATTGGGGTCATCCACACGCTGCATCACACGCTGCATGTGTGCTTGCTGATCAGAATCGAAAAACGAGAGCAAGAGATTCAGCGTTTCCTCGGTGCTTATGATTTTCAGTTTGTGGCCATCTTCAATATCCATCACTTGGTAGCAGATGTCATCGGCGGCTTCAACCAAATAGACCAGCGGATGTCGCGCATATCGCTCGTCGTCGAGTTGCAGCAGGCCCAATTCATTGGCGATACGCTCAAAAATTTCTTTTTCACTGGTGAAGAAGCCAAACTTTCCTTTCTTGCCGGCGTGTTTTGAGGAATAGGGATATTTGACGATAGCGGCAAGAGTTGAGTAGGTCATGGCAAAACCTCCCGGGCGGCGGCCCTTGAATTGGTGCACAAGGGTGCGAAGAGAGTTGGCATTGCCTTCAAAATGGATGAGGTCGCTCCACTGGGCTGAAGTGAGGTGCGGCTTGAGCGACAATCCTTGCCCTTCGCTGAAGAAAGCACCTATAGTTTTCTCGCCCGAATGGCCAAAGGGAGGATTGCCAAGGTCATGGGCAAGGCAGGCGGCCGCTACAATCTCGCCCACATCGCGCAGCTTCTCGGCCCACGGCTCATGGGCATAGCGTGGCAGCAGGCGCATGACCACCTCTCGTGCCAACGATTTACCCACACTCGAAACCTCCAAGCTGTGAGTGAGCCTATTATGCACGAAAATGCTGTCGGGCAAAGGAAACACTTGTGTCTTGTTTTGCAGCCGCCTGAATGGCGAGGAAAACACAAGCCGGTCGTAGTCGCGTTCAAAGTCGCTCCGCACGCCGCCTTTATTGTCATGGTAATGCTCAAGGCCCAGCCTCTTGTCGCAGATGAGCCGATTCCAATCCATTGTCATAAAATGATGTCGTTATATGAATGTGCAAATTTACTAAATTCACTTGGTATGACAAAAAATGATTATTTTTGCCAACCAACAAGCATTGATTGCTCATGATTTTTCGAGTGCCCAAAGAAGAACTGCTGTTTCCCGACCCCACGCTGGGCGAGGAAGATGGACTGCTGGCTGTGGGAGGTGACCTATCACCCGAAAGGCTGATACTTGCCTACCACTATGGGATCTTCCCGTGGTTCTCATTTCGCGACAGCCGTGAGCCGCATTGGTATTGCCCCATGCGGCGGTTTGTCATCTTCCCTCATGAGATTCATGTGTCCCACTCCATGCGTTCGCTCATCAATAGTAATCGCTATGTGGTGAGCATCAACCGTGACTTTCACGGAGTAATAACCGGCTGCGGCAAGGCGCAAAACCGAATTGAGCAAGAGGGGGCATGGCTGGGAGAGGAAATCATAGAAGCCTATTCCGAGTTGCACCGCCGTGGCTATGCGGCCAGTGTGGAAGTGTGGGATGCCTACGACCTTGTGGGGGGCTTGTATGGCGTGACGATAAATGGTTGTTTCATTGGCGAAAGCATGTTTTCATTGGTACCCAATGCTTCCAAGTTGGCGCTCATTGGGTTGGCTCGGCACATGCAAGATTTGCGCTGGAAACTCATCGACTGTCAACTCGAAACACCTCATTTGCGCTCAATGGGTGCTCGCTTCATTCCCTACGACGACTATATGCGCATGCTGAATCCTGCTTATTTTAACCATCATACAACCGAAGAATTATGAAAGTACGTCACCTTACTCACTGCAACAATTTGCTGCTGGCCGACGAAATGATGCAGGCCTTGCAAGATGCCGGTATCGTGTGTGGCATGCACGATGAAACCATTAACGAAATGGCTGGACTCTATCGTGGCGATGCGGCCGGTTATAACCTCATGGTGGATGCCGACCGCTATGACGAGGCTCTTGCGCTGGTGAGCCGCATCAGGCAGCAATATGAGGACTATGTGCCCTCATGCCCAGTTTGCGACAGTTCTGATGTGGAGTGGCGCGCCCAGCCCGGTCGTGTGCCCCGCTCTCTGTGGTGGCTGGTGGGCTTGGCTATTGTGTGGACGTTACTGAACAACAACATTCTGTCGTGGGTGGTGACGGGGGTGTTTCTGATTGTTTGCATCATAGCGAAGAGAACACGCCCCGACCACACGTATTACCATTGCCGCCAGTGCGATAACGATTTTGATAACGATTAACGCTGCATTTTGCTGAGCACTTCATAGGTGCGCGTGTTGGCGCGACGAATACTGTTCTTGTCGTTTGCGTCAATGCCATATTTCTCGGCAGGAGGAATCACCACAACGGTGCCCGGTTTCGGATTATTGGGGTCACTGATTAAATCCTTGTTTTCTTCATAGATATAGATCCAAAACTCCGGTCTGCCGTAGTGTTTTTGCGCCATGCGGCTCAAAAACAGAGTCGAAGTGCAAGTGTCGGTGACCACAGGTGATTTTACCGAGTTTTGCTGTGAAATGGCTTGCTGTGAAGCGTCTTGCTCCACGGCGGCGAGTGAGTCTTTTTGCCATTCGATATCGGAGATGGTGTCGGCCTCAACGACTTTTCGATCGCCCGAAGTTCTAAAGACGATGCCCCAAATGAGCGACATGACCGCAATGCCCGCAAGGCAGCCAATGGCAATACCACGCCAAAATGAATGTGGCGATGAGGGGTCTTTGCGCCGGCGCCGGCGCACGATGGGCTGGTCTTCATCAATAGATGCCGGTTCGTCGATAGCAGGCGTTTCATCCGCAACAGCTGCAGCAGGTTGAGGTTCGCTCAGCAAAGATGTCGTTTGAACGTCGGATGTTTGTTGTGCGGGCGCCGAGGTTTCGTCTTGCATGGGTTGTGGCTCGGTATCGTTGGGCTCTACATTCTGCGATTCTTCTGGTGCGTCATCTTGCGGTGCGAGAGCTTCGTCTTCTTGACCGGTGAACGCCGGAGGAGCTATGGGCGTTGCCTCGCTTTCTTGGTCAATGCGATGGAGCATCTCCTCAGTCACGTCGTCACTCAAGATAATGGTTTCGAAAGCGGCAAAAGGCTGATTCACCGTTTCGGCTAAGAAAGAATCGGGCGTGAATATGAGCCGGTTGTGAGCGGGAATATCAATGGCTTCGCCGGTGCCCACATGGGTTGAGCGGCGAGCCGCTACCTGACCGACAGAGAAGGTGCCTAAATTTTTAATCGTCACATCCTCGCCTTTAATGAGGCTCTGCGAAATGGTGGCAAACAATTCTTTCAAAAAAAGTTCGCTCATGCGCGTGGTCGTGTTGGTGGCTTCAGCCACAAGTGCCACAAGTTCGGGAAAGGTAATTTTTGCATTCATGGGCTTGCTTCTTTATTGCTTGTTGAGTTTAGACTTCAAAACGTTGCTAACTTTGAAGTTGAGCACAATCTTTGGGGGAATGAGCATACGCTTGCCGGTGCTGGGATTAGTCATGATGCGCTCATTTTTCTTTTTAGGCTCAAAACTGCCAAATCCCGGTATGGCAATGGTGTCAAGGTCACCGCACCGGTTGGCCACCACTTGTGTGAAGGCATCGAGCAACTTGGCCACGTCCTTGCGGTCGCGTCCTAACTTGCGAGCAATCTTATCGACGAGTTTTTTGTGTTCCATCATATAAATTATTGTTTCTCAAACTGCAAATTTACAAAAAAAAGCCAATAAAACACCATGCGAGCTAAGATTTACTTTTTTCGGTGCTTTGCGAGGACTTTTAAGTAATATTTTTTTAATTTTGCAAAGCATTATTTCTCTTGTGGTGAAATTTGCCGCGGAGCCGATGGCTGATTTATTCTGAAAATGATGAAAAAATACCAATTACTATGGGTCGTTTTGGCATGGTTGTGCAGCTTGGCAAGCTGGTCACAGCCTGTGTGCATAGCCTATTGCCCTTATTATCGCTCGCTTTTGCCCGACCCCTCCATTGTTACCCACATTAATTATAGTTTTGCCGAAGTCTATGTGACCGGCGGCGAATACAAGGGTTTTAAGTTGCAAGGCAGCGAGTCGCGGTTTAGACAAGTGGTGGAGCTGAAACGTCAGAATCCCGCCTTGAAAATTTGCCTTTCGTTCACCCATACGGTGGTCAACAGCGACAACAAGCAAGATGGCGGTTTCTCGGCCATCGCTGCAAGCGAGGACGCTCGTCGCCGTTTTGCTGCCGATTGTCTTTCTTTTTTGCAAGAGTGGGGCATTGATGGCATTGATTTGGATTGGGAATTTCCGGGCTTGTCATGGAGTGGTGCGGCGAGCAATCCGGCAACCGACACTCCCAACTATGTGTTGCTCATGAAACAACTGCGAGAAACGCTGGGCAATGATTATCTGCTCACCTATGCGGGTTATGTGATGGATATGCGCAAGAGTGATAACGGTTATCGGTATATTGACATTGCCGCTGTGGCTCCCTATGTGGATTTCGTGAATGTGATGACCTACGACATGGATGCGGCTCCGCATTACCACTCGGCTCTTGTGCATGAAGAGAGCTATGTGGACTGCAAACGTGCCGTGGACAACTACATCAAGGCGGGCGTGCCGGCCCACAAACTGGTGCTGGGCATCCCTTTCTACTTGCGGCACAGCTTCGATGGCAGCACTACAGCCATTGACTATCGCAACTTGCTATTGCTGGCACGTAACGCCAACTGGCAGATTGATTTATGGAACGATGACGCACGGTCGCCTTACGCGACTTACAAAGGTGCCTTTTATGGCTCGTACGATAATCCTCGCAGCATCGCAATCAAAGGCGAATGGGTTCGCTCTATGGGGCTGCGTGGCATGCTCTACTGGGATTGTGGTGCCGACGATGACGCGCGCACGCTCTCACGCGCCGTGTGGAATGCCGTCACAGGCACCGATGATTAGAAATTCTTTTTTGTTAGACTATGAGGAGATTTTTACTCACTATCGCATTGATTACATGCTCGTTGGCCTCAGTGGCGCAGGTGTGGATACGAATTAATCAGCTGGGCTATTTGCCACAAGCCACAAAGGTGGCAGTGCTCATGAGCAAAGAAAAATGTGATGTGGAAAGATTTGAAATCGTGGACGCGTCCACGGGCAAAAGTGTGTACCAATCGCAGCGTGTGCAGGCCACTCGCTCATTGCGGCACATGACATCGACCTGCCGCCTTAATTTCAGCGACTTCACGACCGAGGGAACGTTTCGCCTGAAAGTGGGCGACGCGCTGTCGCCTCCATTTCGTGTGGGGCACGATGTGTATGACGGCACTGCCGATTTCGTGCTGCAATATATGCGCCAGCAACAATGTGGCTTTAACCCGTTTCAAAACGACAGTTGCCACACGCGTGATGCCTATGTGCGCTATCATCCACAGAAAGAGGGCCAGCGCATTGACGTGCGTGGCGGATGGCACGATGCCAGCGACCTACTGCAGTACACCACCACGAGTGCCAATGCCATTTATCAGCTTATGTTTGCCTATCAGCAAAATCCGTCGGTTTTTGGCGATTTGTACCAAGCCAATGGCACACAGGGAGCCAATGGCGTACCCGACGTGGTGGATCAAATCAAATGGGGACTCGACTGGCTCGATCGCATGAATCCCTCAAAGGGAGAACTATACAATCAGATTGCTGATGACCGCGACCACATAGGCATGAAAATGCCTAAAGACGACCCCGCCGACTATGGTTGGGGCCCCAATGGTGGCAGACCGGTGTATTATGTGGATGGGCTCAGGCAGCAACGGGGGAATTTTCTCAACGCGACTATGGGCGCGGCCAGCACGGCCGGCAAGTTTGCCAGCGATTTTGCTTTGGGCGGCCGCCTGCTGACCTCGTTTTACCCTGAATTTGCCGCACGCCTTGCTGGCAAGGCGGCCGATGCCTATCAGGTGGGCTTGGACAAGCCCGGCAACACTCAGACGGTTTCGGTCAAATCACCCTATATCTACGCCGAAGATAACTGGGTGGACGACATGGAGCTGGGTGCCGTTGAGTTATACATGCTCACGCAAGATCCGCGCTATTTGGCACAAGCTATCGACTTTGGTCGTCGTGAGCCGGTGACTCCATGGATGGGTGCCGACAGTGCCTATCATTATCAGTGGTATCCATTCATGAATATGGGACACTATCACTTGTCGCGGTTGGCCTCTGGTGGTACCCGGCGAGAATTTTTGCGCAACATGAAGGCAGGCATAGAACGAGTGCAAGAACGTGCGGCCGACCATCCTTTCATGTGGGGTATCCCCGGCATTTGGTGCAGCAACAACCTCACGGTGGCCATGCTCACCCAGTGCATCCTTTATCGTCAGCTCACGGGTGACCGTCAGTTTGAGGAAATGGAGGGCTCACTGCGCGATTGGCTCTTTGGGTGCAACCCGTGGGGCACAAGCATGGTGGTGGGCTTGCCCGAAGAGGGAGTTTATCCACGTGCCACCCACAGCAACTGGGTATTTGAGCAAAAAGGACATCCCGTTGGCGGCTTGGTTGATGGCCCAGTCTATGCCACCATTTTCAACAGCTTGACGGGCGTGAACATTAGCGACGACATGCCCCACGTCACCCCTAATGCCTATGAAGATGTGCAGCCCGGCGACGTGGTTTATCACGACAATTCGCACGACTATAGCACCAATGAACCCACGATGGACGGAACCGCATCGCTTGTGTTCCCACTGTCGACCTACGAAGTGGAGGGGCGGCAAACCGCGTCTTCTCACAAATAACATTTTTTGCGCACGTGTTGCGAATAATGTTATAAAAAATGAGTAAATTTGCAAAATTAAACCCTAAATGAATCGAGAAATGATGAAAAAATTAGTATTCAGTTTGCTTGCACTCACGGCTTTCTGCGCTGCTGCGGTGCCGGCTTTCCCGTGGCCGCAGCACATCGTGCAACCCGATGGCACGTCGCTCACCGTGGTGATGCATGGCGATGAGTGGAATGGCTATGCAACCACTGCCGACGGCTACACGATTGCTACCAACGAAAAGGGTGCGTTTTGCTATGCGCAGGTGCAAAACGGCCAGCTCGTGGCTTCATCGATGCTTGCCCACGATGCGCAGCAACGTGTGACCGCGGAGCAACAATACCTGTTGAGTGTGCCCAAGCATCTGCAAGCCGATGCTGCCACGGCCACGGCGCGCAGGGCGGCCATGCGCCAAGCCGCCGTCGAGAAAGGCCTGATGCGCAAGGCCACTATGGATGTGAGCCGTTTTCGCGGCCTTGTGATTTTGGTAGAGTTTAATGACCGGAAGTTTTTGTTCAACGATGCTCGCGAGAAATATGAGCACATGTTCAACGACGAAGGCTATGCGGGATTTTATAACGATTCGCTCAAGCAATGGCAAAATTACACGGGCAGCTTGCTGGACTACTACAACGACAACACTTCGGGGCATTTTCGCCCTCATTTTGACGTAGTGGGTCCTGTGTCGGTCGATTATAGCCAGCAATCACCCGGAGGAAGCGACAACACTCGTTCACGCTCCATCTTTAGTGCGGCCTTGAAAGCGGCAGATGCGCAAGTCGACTTCAGTGAATATGATGCCGACGACGATGGGGTGGTGGATATGGTATTCTTCATCGTCCCCGGTGGCGGTTCCAATGCCGGCAACAACAGCAACTATTTGTGGCCTCACAAATGGTCGCTCACCGGTTACGCCAGCAAGCTCGATGGCAAGTCATTTGACGTGTACGCTTGCTCCACAGAATTATATGGTTATCAGCGCGACAACCGCTGGGATGGAATCGGAACGATTGCCCATGAGTTTACCCACGTGTTGGGTTTGGGCGACTTGTATGATGCCGATTACACAACCGGCGGCTTGAGCAGTCATCCGGGCAAATGGTCGATTATGGCCAGTGGCAGCTATTTGAATATGGCATGCACTCCTTCTGGATATGGACTATATGAGCGCATGTCGATGGGATGGGCAAACATCACTCCGATAGATGCGCAAAAATCCTACACTTTGCAACCTCTTCAGAACAGCGGCAGTGGCTATCGCATCAATTTGCCGGCTGTGAATGGCGAATTTTTCTTGCTTGAAAACCGCCAGCCTATCAAGTGGGACTCTTATTTGCCCGGACATGGGATGCTTGTGTGGCGAGTCGACTCAACCGACGTGACACCCTACGAGAGAAACCGCATCAACGCCAATGCTTCGCACAACTATTATGAACTCGTGAGGGCACAGCGGCGCGACACGACCATCTATTATAACAACAAGCCCTATGAAGTGGCCGTCGATTGCGATAGCGACCCATTCCCCGGTTCGGCACAGGTGACTGAGCTGAGCAATGGCGATGCGACACCACGTCTTAACTCTTGGACTGGCGCAAGTTCTCCGTGGATTCTAAAGAATATAAAGGAAAGCTCAACGGGTGTTGTCACATTCCGCACCGAGGCCGATCCCGTGAAGTCTTATGTGGAAACCTTCGAACAAATGCCGCTCACGCAAAACGACACCACACAGGTGCCCGGCGCGTTTTCTCAATGGAATCTGAGCAAAAAGGCGCGTGTGGTGGAGCCCGATTCTGGCTGGTGTAATGGTCATCGCGCACTGGCTTTGCTGAAAAACTCAGAAGCAGTCACCACCACTCCCATCACTCAAGCCGTGAACACGATCACTTGCACCTTTGGCAACCCCACCACTTCCTCGGCAGTGTTTAGGGTATATTATTCAACGAATGGGGGCGCGAGCTGGACGTTTGCCAGCCGATACACGGGAGAATCCATTTCCCGACTGGCCGCAGGCGAGAGTGCCACCTATACCTATCGCATAGAAACCGATAGCACCAAGGCCACCACCTTCCGAATCATGCTGTTTTCTGGCAGCAGCACCGTGCCATGCTATGTGGACGATGTGATTGTGAGTTATGTGGATAACTCCACTCCTGTTCTTGTGGGCGACGTGAATGGCGACGGCGTGATTGATGTGGCCGATGTGAACTATGTGATTAACGCGGCATTGAACGACAACACTAATTTGCGAGCCGATGTGAACGGCGATGGAGAGGTGGACGTGAGCGACGTGAACACCGTCATCAACATCGTCCTCTATGGTCAATAAACTTTTTTGACTTACTCGAGGATTCTGAAGACTCTTATACCGAGGTTGGTTTTGCTGCCCCTCAGGTAATGGAACATATCTTTCTGCTCAAGCATCACGCATCCACCGCCCATCGATGCATCGAGCAGGAAGATATTTCCGTTTTCATCCTTCTCGATGATGCCGAGGTGAGAGATGTCGAGCCCCTCAATTTTGGTCACCAGCCCTACGAAATCACCGCTGCGCAACGCAGTTTTCACCGCTTTGTCGCCCAGCCATGTGTTTTTCAGATAAGGCATGCGGTGAAGCCGGTAGCCGTGCTCAAAACTGCGAATCTTTTCCAGCATGGCCTCATCGTCCTTCAGGCTGCGATAATTTGAGGCGTGCTTGCTCATAAAATCAATGGTTTTGACCATGTATTGCGCATGTGGCACACTGGGGGTTATTTCTTGCAGATTGCCACGCATGCGATTGTCCACAATCCATTCGCTGATGTAGTGCAGGCGACTTGAATAGTCGCCCATTTGTCCGCCGCGATAACGCAGATTTTCAAGATTGGCGGCATAGTCGCGCCATGAATAGCGGCCATTCATAGTGGTGCGTGCGAGGGCATAAAGTGTCTCCACAAAGGTGGTGCAGTAAAGCTCGTCAATGTTGATGGTCAGCATCTCCTTGTCGCCTTCGAGCGTGTGTGCCACATAGGGCGTTCCCAGCAGTTCATGGGCATAAAAACTCACGAGTGCGTTGCCGCCGGTGAGGCCACTCTCGATGCCTTTTTGTAGCAAGGCGTTAATTTTGAGAGTGTCGTTCTCGCAATGAAAACGCATTTCTTGCAGGCTGGCGGCATGTGCTGCCGTCAAGCTCATGAATGCGATGGTTGCTATGGCGATGAAGTGTTTCATATTTGCAAGATTTAGAATAAATGAATGTTGGGCAAAGTTGAAAGATATTGTTTTCAGCCCCTCAATAGGTCACTTTTGCAGCGCGTGGGCATAATCGCGCCATTTGCCTATGAGGGCATCCATGTCGGGTGGCAACTCGCTGTCGAAGTCCATCTGTTGGCCTGTTACGGGATGCACGAAACCTAACGTCTTGGCATGAAGTGCCTGCCGGGGACACAGTTTGAAACAGTTCTCAATAAAGGCGGCATAGGAAGCCGTTTTGTATCCGCGCAGCACTTGGTCGCCACCATATCGCTCATCATTGAAAAGCACATGGCCTATATGCTTCATGTGCACGCGAATTTGGTGGGTGCGGCCGGTTTCAAGCTGGCACCTCACCACGGCCACATGGGCCAGATTTTCAAGTGTGTGATAGTGCGTCACAGCATGTTTACCCATCTCACCATCAGGAAACACACACATGAGCAGCCGGTCGCGTGGGCTGCGGCCAATGTTGCCGGTGATGGTGCCATCAAGTTCCTTCATCTCGCCCCACACCACAGCGATGTATTGCCGCTTGGTGGTCTTGTTGAAAAACTGATTGCCCAGCGACGTTTTGGCTCGTGGAGTCTTGGCCACCACCAGCAGGCCACTCGTGTCCTTGTCGATGCGATGCACAAGTCCCATGCGAGGGTCGGTCACATCATAATTGGGATTGTCTTTGAAATGCCATGCAAGCGCGTTGACCAGCGTGCCGTCGTAATTGCCGTGGCCCGGATGCACGCACATGCCGGCCGGCTTGTTCACCACCAGTAGCTCATCGTCTTCATACACGATGTCGAGAGCGATGTCTTGCGCCACAATCTCATTTTCATAACGCGGCCTGTCCATAACTACGCTGATGATGTCGCCCGGATGCACACGGTAGTTGCTTTTCACAGGCGTGCCGTTCACCCTGATGCATTGTGCCTCGGCTGCTGCCTGTATGCGATTGCGCGAAGTGCCTTTGATGCGCTCCACCAAATACTTGTCGATGCGCAACAGCACCTGCCCTTTCTCCACCTCATAGCGATAATGCTCCCAATAGTCACGCCCATTCTCACTGAAATCAGGATCGCTGAAGTCGAGCTGGATTTCGGCTGCCGAAGAAGCATTGCCATCATCAGGCAGTGAAGTCATGGAGTCGAGCAAATCGTCGTGAGTCGTCATTTCAAGATGCTGGAATATTGCTCCACGGCCTCCTCATAGTTGCGCTGTTCTATGGAGTCGATGGTGTTGCTGTCAAGAATGGAGTCGGGGTTCATGTTGTCGATGGAGCCGTCGCCCACCACAAGGCGAATGAGCGAATTGACGCTCACTTGCTTGCCCGGCGCTACCTGATGGTTATTCACTGTGGCTTGCAAAATCAGGCCGCCATAAGGCGAGGCCACGCTGTCCACTTCCACATTTTTGAAACCCATCGAGCGCAAGAGAGCCAGTCCCTGTCTGATGGACGTTTCTTGCAGCTTGGGCATGGCCACCATGCGAGCGTTCATGGCGTTGAGTTTGAGATAGATGACCCGTATGGGTTTCACAAACGAGTTGGCTTTGGGTTCTTGGTCAATCACCGTGCCCGGCCTATACATTTCCACGTAGTTGGTGCTGTCGCTGATGTCCCATTTGAATCCCGCGCTTTCAAGGCGTGCCGCTGCCTCGCTGAGCGTCAGGTTGCGCACATCGGGCACCTGACGTTGCTGTCCGTGGTTGGTAAACACGTCAATAAAGAGCAGCCCAATGTAAAACAAAGCAATGGTGGCAATGGCTATCAAAATCGAGTTGAGGATAAAAGGATGTTCCTCCTTGAATTTGTCAAAAGCGTTGAGGTTGTTGCTCATAGGGGAATAAATTGCGATTACAAGTTGCAAAGATAAGCATTTTTTCGTAATTTCGCAGCCATGTTTCAGATTTCACACCATGTGGCCGTGATTCCGGCACAAGACTATGTGGACCAATATCGCGATATAGACCGCTTTTTGCCGCTGTGCCGCGAATGCAACAGCTATAACCGAGTGTGGGGTTGCCCTCCCTTCAACTTCGACCTTCAGCATCTTCTTGACTCCTATGAGCAAGCCACCATCTATGGCACGAAAATCGAGTTTGCTCACGACCTGCGCTGCCAGTGCACCTCACCGCAGCAATCGCGTGAAGTTACCCGTGAGGCTTTGAACGAGGCTTGGGACATCTTGCTTCCGTTTCTCTATGAGCAGGAGGCCGCACACCCCGGCAGCCGCATCTTCACGGGACGTTGCCGCCTGTGCCGACCCGAAAAATGCACGCGTCCCGATGGCAAACCCTGCCGACATCCGCAACGCATGCGCTGCTCTCTTGAGTCGGTGGGATTCGACATCGGTCGCACAGCGAGCGAGCTGCTGGGCATTGATCTTTGCTGGAGCAAAAACGGCGAGTTGCCGCCCTACGTCACGCTTGTGACGGCTCTCTTCACCCGCGACGTCATCACTCCCGCCATTCCGCCTCAACGGATGAAATGACACCCAGAAATATGGGCACAGTGACGTAAGAATGAAAAACATTTGGCCGGTTTGCAAAAATAGTACTACCTTTGCAACCGCTCATCGGAGGGCACTATAAGGAAATGGTGCTGGATAAGATGGTTGGCTAACGCCTCCTATGCTCTATCCAGCATCATTTTTGTGTGATAATATGAATGGGGTTCGGCCTTTGTTACTCCAAGGGCAGAACCACGGCTAACTTAAATAACTTGATTATGCAGCGCGATGCTATTGATTTCGGTCGAACAAACGTTTCCAAATTGTTCATCAGATTGTTTGTTCCCACTCTGCTGGGATTGCTGTTTGGTGCCATGCTCAATTTGGCCGACGGCGTTTTTGTGGGGCGAGGAGTGGGCAGTGACGCGTTGGCGGCTATCAACATCGCCGCCCCTCTCTTTCTCATCGCCACAGGCATGGCATTGCTTTTTGGATCCGGTGTTTCGGTGGTGGCTGCGATTCATCTTTCGCACGACAACGTCAAAGCTGCCCGCATCAATGTCACACAGGCTTTTGGCGTGTCGGTGCTGCTTGTGAGCTGCATCATGGGCCTGATGGTGTTGTTCCCGAGCCAAACGGCACACCTTTTTGGTGGCACCGACTACTTGATGCCTCTCGTGCTTGACTATATGTTGTGGATTGTGCCGGGTCTGCCGGCGGGAGTCCTTGGTTTTGTGGGGCTTTTTGTGCTGCGACTCGATGGCGCTCCACGCACGGCCATGGGCATTCAAGTGGCCTATTCGCTGCTTAACGTGATTCTCGACTATGTGATGGTTTTTCCCTTGCACATGGGCATCAAGGGCGCGGCGATGGCCACCACTATTTCACAGATGGTGGGAGTGCTGGGCATCCTTTATTATATGCTCTTCAAGGCCAAGACCCTGCGCCTCTACAGGCTGAAGTTCTCCAAAAAGAGCCTGATGCTCACATTGCGCAATGCGGCCTATATGGCGCGGCTTGGACTTTCCACATTCATTGGCGAGATGGCCATGCTCACGATGATGATTGTGGGCAATTTCATGTTTGTTTCCCGTTTGGGCGAAGATGGTGTGGCGGCTTTCAGCGTGGCGTGCTATTTGTTGCCACTGGTGTTCATGATAGGCAATGCCATAGCCCAGTCGTCACTACCCATCATAAGCTATAACTATGGTTTGAGCGAGTGGTCGCGCATCGCCCGTGCGCGGCGATTGTCGCTGGGCCTTGCGGCGGTGTGCGGCTTGGTCACAACCATTGTGGGTGTTTTGTATAGTCCGCTCATCGCGGGTGTGTTTTTGCTGGGCGGGCAGCCGGCGTGGCAAATTGCAGTGAATGGTTTTCCGTGGTATTCCATCAGTTTCGTGTTCTTCTCCGTCAATGTGGTGTTCATAGGTTATTACCAAAGCATCGAGCGTCCCAAATTGGCCACTCTGTTCATGCTGCTGCGCGGTTTCGTCATCATCCTGCCCGCATTCATCTTGCTGCCTCGTTTCATAGGCAATGTGGGACTTTGGCTCGCGGTGCCGTTCACCGAACTCATCACATTGCTGGTCATGGTCACTTATTTTTGGGCCTCGGGCAAGAAATAGAATGTCAGTGCCGCTTGTAACGGCAAGTTTCATGCCGGCTTGATTGGTCGTTTTGACATTTTGTTGTAATTTTGCCATCAATAAAACCAAACAGTAAAGTTTCTCATGAAAATCAAGAAAATGTTCCAATCGCCCAAAGCGGCTTTAGTGGCGGCTTTGTTGCTGCTGGCTTTGCCGGCCGTGGCACAAAAGTTTGCGATTTTAAGCGACATCCATGTTAGCCCGGGCAATGCCAACGAAACGCAGCTACGGGCCGCGGTAGCCGAAATTAATGCGAGCGATGCCGATGTGGTGCTCATGACCGGCGACCTCACCAACGAAGGTAGCGATGTGCAGCTCAAGCATGTGAAGACCATCCTCGACCAAATCAATAAACCTCTATACGTCATTCCCGGCAACCACGAGAACAACTGGAGCCAGAGTGCCTGCAAAACGTTCAACGACCTGTGGGGAAATGATCGCTTCGTCTTTGAGGTGGGCAACTTGGTGGTGATAGGCATGAATTGTGGCCCATTCATGAAAATGGGCGACGGCCACATCAAGCAAGAAGACCTCATTTGGCTCGACGAAACACTGGCACAACGTGTGAAACCCGGCAAGAAGGTGTTGAGTATCAATCACTATCCACTGCAAGACGATTTGGATAATGTTCAGGCCTATGTGGACATCCTCAAAAAATATCCCGTCATTACACATCAGAATGGCCATTACCACACTTGGAGGCAATATGAAACACAAGGCATCAGCGGTGTGATGGTGCGTGCACTCGACATGAAGAACGGCGACTATGGTTACTCTCTGCTCGATGTGGACTTGAACCGTAATTGGATTCATGTATATAACAAACGCATAGGCAAAGAGCCGGAATTAAAATATGTCTACAAAATCAATCTGGATTACTACGACGATCAACAGCCCGTTTTTGAAAATGTGGTGCCCGATGGCTTTGCGGTGAATATAGTGTTTGCCGATGTGGCTTCCATCTTCACCCGTTTGGGGCTGGATAGCGACAATCTATATATGGGCAATTCGCTGGGCTATGTCACTGCTGTCGACAAAAAAAGTGGCCAAGTAAAGTGGCAATACAAAACTGATGCCATGCTCTTCTCGCGCCCAGCCGTGAGCGGCAAATATGTGGTGATGCCCACGGCCGACAAACGGTTGCTTTGGCTCGACAAGCGCAACGGCCGCCTCGCATGGGCATACGATTCCCCCGGCCCCTATGTGGCCGACGGCGTGGTTGCCAACGGCATTCTCTATCAGGGAGGCTACAAAACATTCCAAGCATGGGATGTGAATAAGCACCGCCTGCTTTGGCATTACGACAGCATCAACAATTATTGTCAGGCAGCCCCTGTGGTGAGTGAGGGCGATGTGATTTTTGGCGCTTGGGACACCTATCTGCGCGTGCTCGACCGCAAAACCGGTCAACTGCGCTGGAAATGGAATAACGGCATCAACGCCAACTTATATAGCCCGGGCAACGTGGTGCCGGTGGTCACGGCCGATAAGGTGGTGATTGTGGCCCCTGACCGCGTGGCCACGGCCCTCGACCGCCGGACCGGCAACCAAATATGGCGAGAGAAAAACGAGAACCGCGTGCGTGAAAGTTTGGGCCACAGCGCCGATTTCAAGGTGGCCTATGCCAAGACGATGGGCGGAAGCCTTGTGGCGATGGACATCGTGGGCGATGAGTATCAGCAACTGTGGAAGACCAATGCCAACTTTGGCTATGAGCACGCCCCGTGCATCGTGCTTGAGCATAGGGGATATGTGCTCATGGGTTCTCGCCGTGGCATGCTTGCCGTGATCGATGCCGCCACCCATCAGCTGGTGTTCAATTACAAAATGGGCAGCAGCGAAGTGAATGGCTTTGAACTCGACCCCACCACGGGCGATGTGTACTGCTCGCTCATCGAAGGCACCGTTTTCCGTATTCACCTGCCAATAGCCAAGCCATGACCGAGGTGAGAGTCGACAAATGGCTGTGGGCAACGCGCATCTTCAAGACGCGCACCATAGCCACCGATGCCTGCAAGCTGGGCCGCGTGACCATCGACGGCGTGAGTGTGAAGCCCTCGCGCCTCATCAAAGTGGGCGACAAAATCTCGGTGCGAAAGCCTCCGGTGACCTACACCTTTCAAGTGCTGGGCGTGCTGCAAAACCGAGTGGGTGCCAAGTTAGTGCCTAACTATCTGAAAAACATCACCACACCCGACCAGTTGCAGCTGCTCGAAATGGTGAAGATCGACGGTTTTGTCAATCGCCAGAAAGGATTGGGCCGTCCCACTAAGAAAGAGGGTCGCGAAATGAAAGAGTTTACCGACGACGCGTTTTTCGGCTTTGACGATGCTTTTGATTGGGACGACGAGGAAAATCCCTTGTGGACCGCTGAGGACGAAGCCGCCCACTGACGCCACCACCCTTCACTCCTTAACTCTACTATCAAAGGGGGAATGCCGGCACCTAACAGCCCGGCATTCCCCCTCCCTTATAACCATAATTGATACTTGAAATCTGACTCTTGAAGACAAAAATCAGATGAAACATGTTGCGTTTCACACTCTTTTTTGCCAAAATAAATATTGTTTCAACTTAATGCACTATCTTTGCAGTGTGATTGAGCCACCTTGCACGCTGGCGAAACGGCGGTGCATTGTCCTCACCACACCTTGTTTGTGACTGTTTGTTGACAAATGAGGAAATGACATATTGGTAAAAGCGTGTATTGACGCTTTGTTCTTTGGCTTTCGAGAACGTAGGAAACTCTTTGAAGTCGCTAAAGAACATAGCAACGATAGATGCCATGTGGTGTATTGTCATGCCAACTCCATGCCGCGATGGGCGGCGTGGGATGGTTTGATATACTTACGGCGTGGAGTCTTGAGTTGCTTGTTCGAGCGACTTGGGTACTTCCTACGACCTTCGAAAGCCGGAGCAAGCAACAACAGCAGGCTCCCGCTTTTTTTGTTGTCGAATGATATCATTTCGTTCCTTGCGCATGGCATGATACAACTTGCACTCTTGCTTAGGGTCTGTCCATAAAAGAGAGGACAATCTGAAATTTTGATTGAGAAGATAAACACTGAAAGCGGTTAGAATGCTTCACATGATTTTCAATCAAAATGACAGAATATGAACGACAAAAAAATTGTTTATGGCCTTGACATCTTCAAACTCGTTTGTGCTTTTATTATTGTTCTTATACACACCTATAATCAGGATTGGGGCGCTGCCGGACGGTGGTTTCATCAGGTCATAGCTACTATTGGTGTGCCCTTTTTCTTCATCGTTTCAGGGTATTTTTATGGAATAGGACTAAACAAATCAGGGTTTTCAAAAAACTATTTCATCCGATATTTTAAGCGAATATTGACTATGTATTTGGCGTGGTCAGTAATAACTCTCCCTGTTTCTTGGCTCTGTATAGAACGTGGCCATCCAGAGTACTCATTAGCGCTAAAAATAATATATTTGCTGCGCATGATTCTGTTTTCGGGCAGCTGCGGAATATATTGGTATGTGCTGGCTCTTGTTTGCTGCAGCATAATGATATACTACTTCATGAAAAACAATAAGGCCGGTATTTTATATGCGATAGCCATCATTTGTTTTGCGGCGGGAGTGTGGTATAACTCACCTTATAATGACGACAACATGATCTTCCGTTTCGTCCATGCAGTATTTGGCTCTGAACGCAACTTTTTGAATGTGGGCCTGATACATGTGCATAGGCTATTTCTTTTCTTGCCATCCTGTACGCATCAAGCCGCAATACCTATTGGCTATGTTTGCCTGCTTCTCTATATTAAGAACCTATGAGATAAAATATCTGCAACTTAACAGCTTGCAGCTTGTCTTGGCGGTAATTTTATTTCTTTTTGCTCTGGGGCTTAATGTTAAGATAAGTGACAAAAAATCTGTTGGCATGAGAAAATTGAGCACAGTGATGTACCTCGTTCATTTCCCATTTATTCTTCTGTTTGACTATTATCTGAAGCGTGGAACTGCTGTCGATTATCCTATAACGCTTTGCATCACATTCGCGGCATTCTTGTTGATTGAGAAATTGCTCCCTGATAAATGGCGACGCGTTTTAATCGGTTGAACCGGTATCTCCGCTTCAATCAAAAAAATGGTGTTATAGTGTTTTGGAGCAAACTCTGCCAAGCAAAAATGAACCATCAAGGAGGTATAATCATGTTTTATTTGCTTGAAAATGATTGCCGAATGAAAAAAACTGCTTATCTTTGCACCGCTTTTTAAGATTTTCCGTGTGATGGGAAATTAAGGAGTCATTTAATAACTTAATTTTGAGTAACACAATTTATTAAAAATGAAGACTTTTCAATTAAACGCTGAGCCGAGAACCGACCTCGGCAAAAAGGCTGCTAAAGCCTTGCGCAAAGAGAACAAAATTCCCGTGGTGCTGAATGGTGGCAAGCTCATTGAGCTGAAAGATGGCAAATACGAAGGCACGCTCCTCAAAGGCGAAAAAGTGGTGCCCGTGGGCCGCGATGGCAAGGCCATTATCACTACCGACCTCGTGGTGAATTTTGCCGACATCCGCAAGCTGGTTTATTCTCCCGAAATATTCGTGATTGACCTCACTTATGATGGCGTGACCAAGAAGGCCGTCTTGAAGGACATCCAATTCCACACCGTGACCGATAGCATCCTGCACATCGACTTGCTGGAGGTGACCGATGAGAAACCCGTAGTGGTTGAGGTTCCAGTGCACGTCGAGGGTCATGCTGCCGGTGTGAAGGCTGGTGGTAAGCTCTTCCTCGCCATGAAGAAGGTGAAAGTGCGCGGCATCTACAGCGAGATTCCCGAAACGCTCCTTATCGACGTGAGCGCACTCCAAATTGGCCAGTCGATCAAGGTGGCCGATCTGAGCTACGAGGACTTCGAACTTGCAAGCGCAAAAGAGCTCGTGATTGCAGGTGTGCGCACCACCCGTGCCGCTGCCGCTGCTGCTACCGAGGCTACCGAAGAGGGCGCAGAGTAAGTTTCGCGATTACACTAACCCCACACACCCTTGTTGGGATGAAGTATTTGATTGTTGGCTTGGGAAATATTGGTGCGGAATACCAAGACACCCGCCACAACATAGGATTTATGATATTGGATGCTTTAGCTGGAGCATCCAATATCGTTTTCACGACCCAACGCTATGGAGCCGTGGCTCAGATGCGTGTGAAAAACCAACAGTTGCTCTTGCTCAAGCCCAGCACCTACATGAACCTGAGCGGTGAGGCGGTGCGCTATTGGGCGCAGCACGAAGGCATTGATGCCCACCACATCCTTGTTGTCGTCGACGACATAGCCCTTCCTTTTGGCACCATACGCATGCGCGGGCGGGGCTCCGATGGAGGTCACAATGGCCTCAAGAGCATCGATGCTTGCTTGGGCAGCCAAAACTATGCGCGTTTGCGCTTTGGCATAGGCAACGACTTCCCCCGCGGAGCACAAATCGATTATGTGCTGGGGCACTTCACCCAAGAGCAACGCGAGGTCTTTCCTCCTCGCGCCGCACTTGCTGCCGATGCCATCAAGGCATTCTGCCTGTCGGGGCTTGACTTCGCAATGACCCACTACAACAACAAGTGAACGAAAATAAAAACAGCCGCCTCATTCATGAGGCGGCTGTTTTTTATTCAGAAAAAGCGTTCCAGCCTTGTGCTCTGATTTCGAGCTCTGAGTCATCGCGAGTTACAAGCCGCACTCCCAGTTCGGGTTGGGTGATGCGGCCTATCAGGCGAGCCGTCTTCATTTGCTCCACCAGCCCCAGTTGAGCCAATGGCACCGTGAATAGCAGCTCATAATCTTCTCCGCCATTCATGGCGGCCGTCACAAGATTCATATTCATCTCCTCGGCAGTGATGGCCGTCTGGTAATCTATGGGAATGCGGTCTTCATACACACGGCATCCCACGCCCGATGCTTTGCAGATGTGCAGCAACTCGCTCGAAAGCCCGTCGCTCACGTCCATCATGGCCGTGGGGCTGATGCCCAGCGATTTCATCTCGGCTATCACATCACGTCGGGCTTCTGGCTTAAGCTGGCGTTCCAACAGATATTCACGCCCCGAGAAGTCGGGTTGAAAATGCTCGTCGTGCAGCTCCTCGGCCACCTTGCGCTCTCGCTCCAGCAGTTGCAGCCCCATGTAGGCCGCACCCAAGTCGCCGCTCACGCACACGAGGTCGGTGTCATGTGCTCCGCTGCGCATCACCACCTCATCTTTCTTCCCTTCGCCCATGGCTGTGACGCTAATGAGCAATCCGGTGACGCTCGCGCTCGTGTCGCCCCCCACGAGATCCACATTATAGTGTTCACATGCCGCTTGTATGCCTTCATACAGTTCTGCGATGTGCTCCACGGTGAACCGCTTGCTAATGCCGAGGCTCACGGTGATTTGCTTGGGTGTGCCGTTCATGGCATAAATGTCGCTCAGATTCACCACCACAGCTTTGTAGCCCAAGTGCTTGAGCGGCACATAGCGCAGGTCGAAGTGGATGCCTTCGAGCAGCAAGTCGGTGGTGACAAGGGTCAATTTGTCGCCACCGTAATCCAGCACGGCGCAGTCATCGCCCACACCATGCAGCGTAGATTCATTCTTGACGGTAAAATTCTTGGTGAGTTGGTCTATCAGGCCAAACTCACCAAGTGTGGAAATTTCGGTTTCTTTCATGTGATTTATAACTCTTCAAACTGATTAATCAGTTCTTCCATGATAAACGACATCTTGGGCTCGGCGGCGGCAGCGGCCTTCTGCACCTCTTCGTGCGACACTTTCTCGATGTGGCCCTCATTGCCCATATCAGTGATGACGCTCATGCCAAACACCTCCATGCCTCCGTGGCAGGCCACGATCACTTCGGGCACTGTGCTCATGCCCACGGCGTCGCCGCCAATGCGCCAAAAGTAGCGATACTCCGAAGGGGTTTCGAAGGTTGGGCCTTGTGTGCCCACATACACGCCTTCCATCAGCCTGATGCCATTAGTTTTGGCCACTTCGCGGGCCTTCTCTATGAGCCGCTCGCTGTAGGCATGCCCCATGCCCGGGAAGCGCGGACCCAGCTCGTCATAGTTTTTGCCGCGCAGCGGGTGCTCGGGAAACAGGTTGATGTGGTCGGTAATCATCATCAGGTCGCCAATCTTGAAGTCAGGGTTCATGCCACCTGCCGCATTCGAAACAAACACGGTCTTGACCCCAATGGCCTTCATGACGCGCACAGGGAAAGTCACCTCTTTCATCGAGTAGCCTTCATAGAAGTGGAATCGCCCTTGCATGGCCATCACATATTTGTTGCCCAGCGTGCCGAAGATGAGCCGTCCTTTGTGGCCTTGCACGGTCGAAACAGGGAAGTTGGGAATCTCGTCATAGGGAATGGCCGTCTTGATGTCAATATGATTAACAAGCTCACCCAGCCCCGTGCCTAAAATGATGGCCGTTTTGGGCAATTCGGTCAGTTTGCTCTTGATATACTCGGCAGTTTGGTTGATTTTGTCTAAATAGTTGAGTTGTTCAGCCATTGTGTGTGATGAATTAAAAGGTTAAACAAATTATGAGTTGGCAGGCCACTGTGGCTCTCGCGTCACCCCTCCCATGCCGGGAAGCCGCTGAGGTCACTCGGCACTGTTGATTTTCTTGGTGAGTTCGGTCACAAAGTTTTGCGACTCATTTTCAAGGAATCCCACCTTGATGGGAATGTAATAAATCACATTGCGCATCGTGGGAGGATAATAGGGATTGTTCAGTATGCGCACCGAGTCTTTTTCGGTGGTGATGATGACCTTGCGTCGTCCGGGTTGCTGCTCAAAGATGCCAAAGATGTCGCTGAAGTCTTTGCGCGTGAAGTAGTGGTGGTCATCATAATGCATGACCTTCACTTGCGCTTGGAACTGACGCAGATACTTCACCAGCGGGCGTGCATTGGCTATGCCGGTCACACATAAGACAGTGTCTTCGGCTGTGAGCCACGAGAGCGAGGCTATCTGCACATCGGGCACAGGAAACACGGGCACCGGGTCGGCATAGCGGATGTTAGAGAAAAACAGGTGCTGATAGGGAAATAGATCCAAATTTTCTTTCATCACCCTTGCGTCCACACGCGAGAGGTCGCTGGGGCATTTGGTCACCACCACCATGTCGCATTGCAGCAAGCGGCTCACGGGTTCTCGCAGATTGCCCAAGGGCAGCAACTTGTCGGTAAAAGGCGGACGGGTGAAGTCCACCAGCACAATATTGACTTTGGGCTTCACATAGCGGTGCTGGACCGCATCATCAAGCAAAATCAAGTTGATGTCGGGATTGATGCGCAGCATTTCGCGAATGCCCTTGCGGCGATTCTCGCACACGGCAAGGGTGATCAGCCCATTATATTTGTGAAAAATCTGATAGGGCTCATCGCCTATGTCTTTTGGCGACAGGGAGTCGGTGGCCAAGATAAAACCATGCGTCACGCGCTTGTAGCCACGGCTCAACACGCCTATCTTGTACTGGCGGCACAAAGCGTCGATGATATACTCAACGTGAGGTGTCTTGCCTGTGCCACCCACGGTGATATTGCCCACGCTCACCACAGGCACGTCAAACGACTCCTGCGGCAAGATTTTGAGGTTGAAAGCAACATTGCGCAGCCACACCACCGCACCATATATCCACGAGAAAGGGGTGAGGATGATGTTGAGCACCATGCGGCGCTGCTGCTTGTTGAGTATTTTAGTCAGGTCAATCACACGCTTGGGGTCGCAGAGGACGTTTTTGAGGGACTAAAATTTGATTTCAATAGGTTCCATGATGCACTGCACGGCATCACGGTTGAGTACGCTGGTGAGCAGGCGATGGTATTCATAGAAAATGCCCATTTCGCTTTGCAGGTGTTCGGCATATTGCACGGCCATGTATCTGTTGAGCATCATGCGCCAGTCATCTTCAAGTGCCGGGTAGTTCTGCGTTTTGGCTTCACCCTTGATTTTCGCTTTCTTCGCCACCCAGTCGATGGCATCTTGCAGGCCACCAAAGGCATCCACAAGACCTATTTCTTTGGCTGTGGCACCATCCCACACGCGGCCTTCGGCTATCTTCTTGATGCTGTCTTGGCTCATGTGGCGGCCTTCGGCGCAACGGCTGGTGAATAGCTCATAGCCACGGTTCACCATGTTTTGCATGGCGGCGCGTTGTGCGGGCGTGAGCCGCTTGGCCGTGTTGCCGAGGTCGGCGTTGGCATTGGTTTTGACCACGCTTACGTTTACTCCCAACTTGTTCTCGGCCAGTTCTTGATAGCAAGGAATGATGCCAAAGATGCCTATCGAGCCGGTGATTGTGGTGGGCTCGGCAAAAATGCGGTCGGCACCACACGAGATATAATACCCTCCCGAGGCGGCATAGTCGCCCATCGACACGGCAAAGGGTTTCCCGCTCTTCTTGAACTCATCGAGGGCTTTCCACATTTGCTCACTGCCGAAGGCGCTTCCGCCCGGCGAGTTCACGCGCAGCACAAGCCCTTTCACATGGTCATCATCCTGAAGTTTGGCGATTTCTTTGCAAAGTTTTTTTGTGTCGATGCCTGAACCGCTTCCCGATAAGGGACTGCTTTGCCCGTCAATTTCACCCACGGCATACAGAATGGCGATGTGGTCGCCGCTGGCTCCACTCTCGCCACCGGTGGCGATGTCGCCGGGGCTGACCAAGCGCAGGTCGTCGGCTTTGTCAACGTCGGTGAGTGCTTTCAGGCGAGCTTCCATTTCAGGCTTATAGCACAGCGCGTCCACAAGGTGCAGCTGCACGAGGCTGTCGGCGGCTATGGTGGCGATGATGCTGTCGGTCAGCTGGTCAAAGCGCGCCGGCTCAATGCCCCTCGCGGTGGCTATGCTGTCGCGCATCACGCCCCAAATGCTTCCCATGTAGTGCTCTTGTTGCAGGCGGTTGGCCGGCGAAATGCTGTCGAGCATATAAGGTTCCACGGCACTTTTGAATGTGCCCACGCGAATAATCTGCATCTCCACACCCACCTTGTCCAGCAGGCGTTTCATGTAGGTGGTGGCACTGGCCATGCCATGCACGTCCACGGCACCCACGGGGTTCAGAAAAATGCTGTCGGCAAGGCTGGCAAGATAGTAGTCGCCTTGGTCGTAGCCCTGATAGGCGTAGGCGTAAATCCACTTGCCGCTCTGCTTGAAGTCGGCAAGGGCTTTGCGCAGGGCAAAACGAGTGGCGGGTGCGGCCAGCGAACCGTTGCACTCCATATAGATGCCCTTGATGTTGTCGTTCTCTTTGGCGTTCTTGATGGCCTCGATGAGTACCGGCAGCGATGCTGTGCCGCCATCCATTCCCCCTTGCATGAGCGATATGAGCGACATGTCGGCATCGCCTTCGCGCTCAGGAATCTCGCCTTTGAGGTTGAGGTGCAAAATGGAGTTTTTCTGCACTTTTATGCTTTTGCTGCCCATGGAACTTCCCATGCTCATCATGGCTATGCTGAAAATGATGGAGGAGAGGACAAAAAATACCAGAGCAAGAGTCACTCCCACAAATGACCCACACACAATCAGCAAAAATTTCTTCATCATAACGCCTGCAATCTAAATCATTATTCAGTAATTAGTTATAGCGGCCTTGCGCTTGTGGTTGCAGGTCGCCTAACACTTAATCAAGCAAATTTAAGTATTATTTTTTAATCTGACGTTTTTTTTGTCAGATTTTTGCAAAAAATGTGTCGGCATGCGGCCGCAATGAGGATGGTGGTCACCACAAGGCTTGCCACGGCCAAATAGGGTGGCTCGCCGTGCTGTGGCACTCCCAACAAGTCGAGCTGCGTGCCCGATATAAGGCCTGTTTTGTCAAAATATGACAAAATCACCACCATGCCATTATTGAGCAGATGGGCGGTGATGGGAACCCACAGGCTGCGTGTCCACACCAGCAGGTAGCCAAGCCACGCGCCAAGCAGCATTCGTGGGAAAAAGCCCAAGAACTGCATGTGGAAGGCACTGAACACGATGGCGATGCCCCACACGGCCCAGTGGTAGCTGTGTCGTCGCCGCTGGCTCACCATGTTCAGCATGGCTCCACGAAAGAATATCTCTTCGCTCACGGCGGCCATCACGGCCACTACCATGAAGGTGGCAAGCATTTGACCAAATGTTTGTATGTCAAGCAGTTGCTCGGTGAGGGCTGCGGCTAAATCCTCGGCATTGCGCATCCATTGCTCCACGGCACTCATCGAGGCCGGCAAGTGCAGATTTTTGTTCCACTCCACCAGCCAGTTCATGGCTGGGAGCGAGGCGGCCCACACCAGCACCACAACCAGCAGGGACAGCCATGACGGGGCACGGTGAAGTGCCATGACTTGCAAGGGGTGCTTGTAGCACACCCACATGGTGATGAGAGCGGGCAAGATGAACACAAAAATGTCTTGCAACGTGGTGCCCCACAGCATGCCTGCAGTGTCACTCATGTCGATGAAACGCAGGACCACGTATGCCGCAATAAGCCCAACAAGAGCAAAACTTAACAACAGCAGCACTCGCACTGCCGCCGACGATTTCAACCGTAATTCATTTTCCATATCTTGTAAAGACAATTTCTTTCAGAAAAAACAACAGATGTTTTGCGCCACAAAAATAACGTTTTTCTGGCGATTGTCCATGCTCATGGCACGAAAACAGCCATTTGTGATTATGTAACTGATTACACAATTCATCGCGCTTGCGCAACTGCCACTTCACACGTAACTCATATGATGTGATGAAAACTTGACCCCGAATGCGCTTCTATACTGCGCTTTTCATGTTTTTTGTGTCAAAAACAAACAAGGATTCAAAAATAGTTGCTAATTTTGTGGCCACATAAGGTCGCATGGAGTTGTGAACCAATAAGAAAGAATCACATAATAAATCGCGTTTGCTGTTTTATTCGAAACATCCCTGAAACTTGGCCGTTGATAGGACTGCATCAGAATAAACTTGTAAATGCCTGCGTTTTGTGGGCGTTCAATAAGTGTCTGATGCAATAGGTCTGGCCAAGTACCTTGGGATGTGGACATGAAATTGATTCGTCCACATTTCTTTGTGCTTGGCCGGAGCCTTTGTTTTGATTGAATGGCACGCATTAAACGGTTTTTAATGCAATGTCATCAAGATTGTTTCTCTCGCTCATTCATGGGCTGCGAGAGTTTGGGCGTGTGCTCATCCGCCCGGTCACCACAGAATTTCCATTGTTTTTCATCAGCGTTCTGATGCTCGATGGCGTGTCGGTTGTTCAGAATATTCATGGCAATATGGTCACGCCCAGCGAGATGTTTTCTGCCGGCTGGATATTCAATAGACTGTCGCTGGTTTGCTTGTATTCTTATGCTCTCGCCTGTGTCGCCTGCTGGGCAAGAAAATGGCCCGTTAAAGCGTTGTGCTATGCTGTGGTGCTGACACTCACCACGATTGATCGCTTTGTGCAATTCAACTTCATGTCGCACATCAGCCCCGAAACAATACGCCTGATGGCCGAAACCAATGGCAGAGAAACGTCCGAGTTTCTTCATACTTTTATGAGCACTGCGCCGAGCCGACAGGCTCTGGTCATGACACTGCCCTATTTGATGCTGATTACGGTGGGCGAGTGGTGGCGAAAACGGCTTGCCACTTTCTTGTCGGGACGAATAATCAAGTTCTTACTGATCGTATTTTTGTTGCCGCTCATGTGCAACGGAGTGTGTGGTCTGAAAGTATTTGCGACGCTTGCACAGGTGGAAACGACTGATGATTTGAGCCGCTGGTTACAGAAAAACATGGTGTATTATGACGCGATTTCTCACTGCATATATAGCTTCGCTGGCGTTGAGGTAGCGGCACGCGATATGCGAAAAGCCATCGCCTCTACTCGTCGTGGTCTTGAACATGAACAGGTGACACTGACCCAAAGCGATTCTTTGCACTTGGTGCTGGTGATAGGGGAGTCGCACATCAAATGGCATTCTTCGCTTTATGGTTATGAACATGAAACTAATCCCCTGTTGAAGTCCGAGCAAAAACGGGGCAATTTGTCAATTTTTGACAATGTAATTTCTCCGTATAATCAAACGAGTTCGGTGCTGAAAAATATACTATGTTGCAATGACATTGCAAGTGGTGAACGGTGGTTTCAGTTTCCTTTTCTGCCTGCAATCTTCAAACGCGCCGGTTATCGTGTGACTATGTGTGACAACCAGCGAGAAATGTTTGTGGGAGCGGTTTTCTCGTTTGCTCTTAATTCATTTCTATACGATCCCTATATACAAGAAGTGTCGTATGATGTGGTGAACACTCATAGCAAGCCTTATGATGGCGACATGGTGAAAGAGTTGGCACAGCAATGGATTGATTCGAGTGCGCCCTCGTTCACCATCATTCACTTGCAGGGACAGCATCATGATGCGCGTGAGCGTTTTCCCGCTGACGGGCGATATCGTGTGTTTACAGCCGACAGTGTGCTGCGCAACGAGCACTACATCACCGCCGAGAAACGGCAAAAGATCGCTGATTATGACAACGCCATGCGATATAACGATGAAGTGCTGCATGCCATATATGACTTGTATCGTGATAAAAATGCGGTGGTAGTCTATGTGGCTGACCATGGCGAAGAAATTTTTGACTTTCGTGACTCGATGGGGCGCAAATTGGACGAACGCATCACATCGCTCTATGCAAAGTATCAGTTTGAGATACCATTTATGATTTGGTGCAGCGACCGTTATCGGAACACTCATGCCAACGAGATGACAGCTATTGCCGAAGCATCGGTTCGCCCGTTCACCAGCGGCCGTTTATGCCATTTGTTGCTGCATTTGGGCCATGTGAGCACTCGCTTTTATCGGGCGGAGCGTGATGTGTTAAGTCCTGAATATGAATGTGGCCGTCGAGTTATCAACGGCCACTTGGATTACGACAGTATTGTGGGGCGGGCTATGACAGAAGGGCGAGAAATTCGTCCTCATTGATGATGGGGACACCGAGCTTTTGTGCTTTTTCTAACTTGGCAGGCCCCATATTGTCGCCAGCCAGCACATAATTGGTGGCTTTGCTGATGCTACTCACGTTCTTGCCTCCGTTCTGTTCAATCATGGCTTTATATTCTTCGCGCGAATGGTGCTGGAACACACCGCTGATAACGATTTTTTTCCCGGCCAGCGCATCGCCGCGCGAAGCCAGTTCTTCCTCGCTCAAACTCATTTGCAGCCCTGCTTGCCGCAGCCGCTCCACGATGCGGCGATTACTCTCGGCGGCAAAATAGTCCACGATGCTTTGGGCAATCTTTGGGCCAATCTCAGGGATACTTGCCAGCTGCTCGGCCGGCATGGCCATGAGCGTGTCGATGTCGTGCACGTTGCGTGCCAGCACTTTGGCAGTAGTTTCACCCACGAAAGGAATCGACAAGGCGAAAATCACTCGTGCAAAGGGCACTTGGCGGCTATCGGCAATGCCGCGCAAAATGCGCTGTGCGCTGCGCTGCTGAAAACGGTCGAGGGCCACCAGCTGTTCTTCGGTGAGCGAATAGAGGTCGGCCACATCGTTCACCAGCCCATGGTCGTGCAAGGCGATGGCTACCTCCTCACCAATGCCGTCGATATTCATGGCGTGCCTTGCCACAAAATGCTCAATGCGCCCTGTGATTTGCGGCGGGCAAGTCCATTTGTTGGGGCACACCCATGCGGCCTCACCCTCCACGCGCTGCAAGGTCGTGCCACAGGCGGGACAAACGCTCACAAACGTGACGGGCTGCGACTGGGGTAGCCGCTGCTTCACATCGACCCCCACAATTTTAGGGATAATTTCGCCGCCTTTTTCCACATACACCATGTCGCCGTCGTGAATGTCGAGCGAGCGAATGATGTCTTGGTTATGCAGCGACGCACGCTTCACCACGGTGCCACTCAGCAACACAGGATCGAGGTTGGCCACCGGCGTGATTACGCCGGTGCGTCCCACTTCAAATGACACGAATTGCAGCCGTGTGCACTCGCGCTCCGGGGCAAATTTATAGGCAATGGCCCATCGTGGCGACTTGGCCGTAGCTCCCAAATTGAGCTGTTGACGCAACGAATTGATTTTGAACACCAATCCATCGGTTGCGACGGGCAAATTGCGTCGTGCGGCATCCCAGTGGGCAATGAAGCCCTCCACATCGTCGATCGATTGCAGAATGGTGTGCTCTCCAGTTTTGAATCCCCATCGCTTGAGGGCATCGAGGCTCTCGCCATGGGTGGCAAAAGGCAGATTGTCGCCCAGCAGGAAGTAAAAATAGGCGTCAAGACCCCGCCGTGCCACTTCGGCACTGTTTTGCAATTTGAGCGTGCCGGCAGCCGCATTGCGCGGATTGGCGAAAAGCGGTTCTTCGTTAAAGGCGCGTTCCTTGTTGATGGCTTCGAAACTCTTCCACGGCAACAGAATTTCTCCGCGCACCTCGAAACGGATGGGGAAGTCTAGCCCTTCGGGCAGCTGCAAAGGCACACTGCGAATGGTGATGACGTTGGCCGTCACGTCGTCGCCCTGCACACCGTCGCCGCGAGTGACGGCCCGCACGAGCCGCCCATTCTCGTAGGTGACCGAGATGCTTGTGCCGTCGTATTTCATTTCGCCCACGATTTCACAAGGCTCGCCGCCCAGCCCCTCTTTGGCTCGCCGCAAGAAGTCTTGTACCTCCTCGATGCTGTAACTGTTGGCCAACGACATCATGGGACGTTCATGACGCACCTGCACAAAAGCTTTGTTGATGTCGCTGCCCACTCGCTGGGTGGGCGACAAAGGGTCGGCATATTGCGGATAGTCACGTTCAAGGTCTTGCAGCTCACGCATCATGTGGTCGAATTCCTGATCGCTGATGGTGGGCTGGTTGAGCACATAATAGTTATGGTTGTGCTCGTTGAGCTGCCTGCGCAGCTCCTCTATGCGCTGAAGAAACATGTCCATAGCTTTGTGTTTTCTTTTACCGGTTAATCCACCCCCAAATCACGCAGCGTGCGCGGTGCTGGGGTCTGAGGCTGTGGCTTGCGGTCTTTGAGCTGCTCAAGGATGACTTCGATGGCCTTATCGAGCTGCTGGTCGATACCGGCAAATTCTTGAGCCGGGTCGTTGTCGATAAGAATGTCGGGGTCAACACCGTGGTTCTCCACAATCCAGTTGCCTCGCATGTCATAATTGGTGAAGAAAGGCACCCTGATGTCGGTCCCATCCATATAGGGCAGGGAGCCGCTGATGCCAATGATGCCGCCCCACGAGCGAGTGCCGATGAGCGTGCCAATCTTGTTTTCCTTGAAGCTCCACGGGAACAAGTCGCCGTCGCTGGCTGAATATTTGTTGACGAGGAGCACTTTAGGACCGTCGAGAGTGGCTTCGGGAATGGTGCCATTGAGGTTGCTGCCGCGGAACATCGTCAGGCGGTAGGGTTTGCGCAGCAGTCGCTCAATGATCATGGGTGAGATATTACCGCCACCGTTGCCGCGGTCGTCCACGATGAGCGCTTCTTTATCGATTTGCGGGAAGAAATAGCGGGCAAACTCGCGCAGTCCTTCGGGGCCCATATCGGGGATATAGATGTAGCCCACACGGCCACCCGTTTTCTCGTTCACATAGGCAATGTTGTGCTGCACCCATTCGTAGTGATACAGTGGATACTCATCTTGAATGGGCTTGACCACCACCTTGCGCGCTCCCGTGCCGGCGGCATCGCCGGCAATGGTCAGCTCGGTCATCACATCGGCCTTGCCGCGCAGCAGAGTGTAGATGTTACTCACGGTGTCGGTTTTCACGCCATCTACCGCCACGATGAAATCGCCCTCTTTCACGGCCATGCCCGGCTCAGTGAGCGGCGAGCGCAACTCGCTGCGCTCGGGCGCGCCTTTCAGGATGTGGGTGATTTTGAAGGCTTTCCCTTCGCGCTGGAGCTTGGCTCCGAGCATGCCGATGCATTGCTGTGCCGGCTCAATGTGGTCGCCGCCATCCACATAGGCGTGGCCACAAGCCAGCTCGCCAATCATGCCGCCAATCACATAAGTCAGGTCGAGGCGGTTTTTCACCCACGGCAGCAGAGCGGCATACTTGTCGTGCACCGCATTCCAATCAACTCCGTGCATGTTTTTGAGATAGAAACCGTCGCGATAGGCTCGCCATGCCTCATTGAAGATCTGCTTCCACTCTTGCTCATAATTAACCACGGCCGTCATGTCGTCGAGGTTCACGGCGTCGCTCAGGTCGGCCTTGTGCGGTGAGAGGTCGGTCACATAAATGTCGTCCTTCTTGAACCAGATGGCCTTTTTCCCGTTGGCCGAGGGTTCCATAGCGGCATTAGGAGCGATGAGTTCATCTTTTTGCTCATTCAGGTCATACACATGAGTGCCGCCGTTACCGTAGTACCACACATGCTGGCCATCGGAGTGCAACCTACCGTAATTACCCGCTGAGATAGGTAGCTTCACGATGCGATCCTGCAACCCGTCGAGGTCGATGCCGCTTGCGGAAGAGGAGTCGACAGACTTTTTATTTTTCTTCTCTTTTTTGCCGGCCGGGACATCTTTCTCTTCATTATTGCCTACGATCACTTGATCGTCTTTGGGCAGAAATGGCGATGGTGTGTCTTTTTTGAGCAGGACTAAATAGATGCCTTCGAGGTTGCGATAGGCAAAATTCCACTCCACACTGCTATAAATGGGGTTGAAATCACGTCCGGAAGCGAAGATGAGATATTTCCCGTCGCTGCTGAATGCGGGTGAGTTAGAATCGTACCAATTATCGGTCACGGCATGCACTTTGCCGCTGGCCACCTCCATGAGATAGACCACGCTGTGGTCATTTCGGGTGTTTTGATAATAGGTGAGCCACTTGCCGTCGGGCGAAAAGGTGGGAGTGGGGAACTCTCCTATGGAGTCTTGCAGGAGCGTGCGCTTGCTGTGAGTGGCCACATTCACCAGCACGATGCGGTTTTCGCGGTCGGTATATACAATGTTGCTGCCGTCGGGTGCCCAGTTGAAGTTGCGAATGTAGGTGTCGTTGTCGCGCGTGAGCTGCACAGCACGGTCGCCATCGGCCGGACGCAGCCACAATTCGGTTTCGCCGGTGATGTCGCTGATGTAGGCGATGTGTTTGCCATCGGGACTCCACTTGGCGTTGCGCTCGTGCGCTCCGGGCGTGTGTGTGATGTTGCGCGTGACACCATGCTTCACGGGCAGGTCAAAGACTTCGCCGCGTGCCGTCACGACGAGGCGGTTGCCATCGGGCGATAGATTGGCCGCCGTGATGAAATCTTTTGTGGGGCGCAGTTGTTCGCGGGCAAAATTATTCTCGCTTGCGAGCTGAATGTCAATCTTGGTGCATTGCTTGGTGCGGGGGTCGAGTTGGTACAGATAACCACCTTTCTCAAACACGATGACTTCTCCGCCACAGCTGGGGAACTTCACGTCGTAATCGGTGAAATGAGTGACTTTGCTGGTGGTCTTTGTAAGCACGTTATACACAAAGATGTTCATGGTTTTGTCGCGGTCGCTGATGTAATAAATCTCGTCGCCAATCCACATGGGAATGATGTCTTGCGCCACGTTGTTGGTGATGTTGGTGACACTCTTGGTGGCAAAGTCATAAATCCAAATGTCGTCGGCCATGCCGCCCCGATAATACTTCCATGTGCGGAACTCGCGAAACACTCGGTTATAGGCCAGCTTGCTGCCATCGGCATTATAGCAGCAAAAGCCGCCTTCGGGCAGCGGCAAACGCTGCGGCATGTCGCCACTAGCGGGTGCAAGCCACAGCTGACCGTCGAAGCTCTCGCTGATGCGGTTGCGATAGACGACGTGTTTGCCGTCGGGAGTCCAAGTCATGGCGATGTTGTTGGGGCCCATGCGGTCGCCCCAATCATCGCGCGGGTTGCTAGCCGTGAAGGTGATGCGCCTTGGCTCGCCGCCTTGTGCGGGCATGAGGTAGACCTCGGTGTTGCCGTCGTACTGGCCGGTGAATGCGAGTGTTTGCCCATCGGGGCTAAATCGCGCAAAAGCCTCATAACCATCGTGCGAAGTGAGTTTGCGAGCCTCGCCGCCGCTCAACGGGGCGGTGTAGAGGTCGCCGGCATAGGAGAAAACGACATCGGTGCCATTGGTGGCCGGAAATCTGAGCAGTCTTCCTTCGGTGGTCTGCGCAGAGGCGGCGATGGCTGCCAATGCTAATGAGATGGTAAAAAAGAATGTCCTCATATTGCGTAAGAATAGTGATTGATAATTCTATGGTGAATGCCTATGCAGCTGCATGCGCGAAATGATGGTTGATTGCCGGTTGACACTGCGATAGAGCTTTATTGTGATTTCGTTGTCGCCTTTCAATAGGTCAACTCGCAACGGAATGCTGTGGCGTGTGGAGTCGCCGTGAGTGCGTGGCAGCACCAGCGTGCCTTGCCGGTGACCATTGGCATCAACGGTCATCACGGTGCATCCCAGCAGGGTTTGGTAATCGGCTACAAGCCAATATTTTCCTGAATGTTCGAGCGTGAATGTGGCTGAGAGGGTGTCGCTCATGATGCTATCGGTGAACTGCACGGCAGCCACGCTGTCGTGAGGCCATGGGAGCTGGCGTGCCATCAGTGGGCGACTGCTGCGCGAGAGGGTTACTTGCTGGGTGGCACCTGTGCTTTCTTGCATCTCGATGAGTACGTTGTGGTGGCCTTTGATGTCGCCGGGCAGGAATCCACCTTCCAATGGCGTGCCGTCTAAACTCACCCGACGCAGACTTCGACCGGTTCCTGTGATGGTGAAATCGAGCTGAGCATCACGATAGCGGAACCCCAAAAGGGTCTTGTTGCTCGGCAAGCAGGCAGGAACCAAAGGATGAAATTCAATCCCTTCGGGGGTGAAATTCAATCCGAATAGAACGCGAAGCACCATGGCTGCCTCGCTGGCCGATGTGCCCAAATAGTTGACTTGCTGGCCTTGCAGAGTGGCGTGCAGCCGCTGGTAGAGGACCTGACTGCGCATGAGCGCGGCCCATCCTCGCCGCAGCGCATGTTCGTTGCCCACCTCGGCTGCGGCTATATTCCAAAGTGCCTGCACTTGTGCCCAGCTGGTGTATTCAAGGCATGGCTCAGTGACTTTGAAGGTGGGGAAGAATGCCGTGATGCCGCGATGTGTGGTGGGAGTGCGGGCTATCAGCGTTTGGGCGCGGTCGTCGCTGGCCAAGTCCCACAGCACGGCAAACGCTTGCGCGCGGTTATCGGCCACGGGCGCATTGGCAGGCCAACTCATTTCATGGCAGTAACCGGCATAGGAACCGCGACTTTCATTCCACAGCCGCTGGTTGATGGCATCGCGCAGGTGCGTAATCGCTTCGCCATGTGTAGGCTCTATGTCAAGCTCCTCTTGCATCTTATCGGCCACTTCAAGGGCATGCAGGGCAATGGCATTGACCGAGAGGTTGATGGAAGCGGCCACATCTTGCGCGTCCATACATGGCGCATAGAAATCTCCACTCAAATAGGGCGCAAGTCGGCCACCGCGCAGCAAGCCTGCATGAGTGTCCATCATGACATCGAAATCCTGTGCAATAGTGGCTTCGGTCACGTTGAGGGCATATTGCAGCCATGTCTTGTCGCCTGTCGCCACATAGATTTCCCATGCGGCGGTTGCCCACGCAAGGCGGTCGAGGCACACGGGCCACGTGCCATCGCTCTGCACCACAATGCCATCTTTGACCATGCGGCGCAGGGTGGTTTTTGCCAGCGAGGGGTTGAGAGTGGCCAGTGACAGATAGATGGAGCAGAGCGTGCTGCTCCGGTCGTCGTAGGTGTTGAAACCTCCTGCGAGGCTCTCGCTGCCGGCAATATGGTCGAGCGACATTTGCCAAAGGGCATCCAGCAAAGGTTCGCCGGAGTTGAAACGAGGCTCAATCTCGTGGGTGGCACCCTCCCAAGTGCTGCCCAGCGACAGGCGTAAAGTGCTGTCGCCACGGTTCTCTAATGCCCACTGAAGCGCCGCTGGGATGAAATTGCTTTCTAAATGCAACCCGTCGGCCGACCAGACCGCGAGCGAGCCTTCTGCCAAACTGTCGCCGGTAAGGACGAATTCTTCATTTTGGGCAATCACTCGATTGCTCATCTCCATCTTGTTGCATCCTGTTAGAAGGCCGATGACAACAAGAAGCGTTATGCCAAAATCTCTCATCCTCATCAAGAAAGGAACTTTGGCCAAGCGAAATTAGACTTGAATGATGGAATCAAGATACCAACGATAGAGGGCGGGCACGCCATCTTCGATTTCCATGCGGTGCCGCCAGCCCAAACGATGCAGCTTACTCACGTCGGTGAGCTTGCGCAATGTGCCGTCGGGCTTGGTGCTGTCCCACTTAATTTGCCCCTCATAGCCCACGGCCTGTTTGACCAACTGGGCAAGCTGGGCAATGGTGATTTCTTTGCCGCTGCCAATGTTGATGTGGCAATTACGCACTTCGGCTCCGTTGCCTCGCAAGTCTTTGAAATCGATGTGCTCAAGACAATAGACGCTTGCATCGGCCATGTCTTCGCTCCATAAAAACTCACGAATGGGGCGGCCGCTTCCCCATAGCAGCAGTTGGGTGGGAGATATTCCATAATTGCCCAAAAGACGCATGATTTCATCGTCGGTTGCGGTGCCGCCGACGTGATTTACGGGACGCACCGATAGATCGGTGCGCAAGCCCTCAAAGTTGCCCTCATTGAGCAGCTTGGCCAAATGCATCTTCCTGATCATGGCTGGCAGCACATGGCTGGTTTCCAAATCAAAAGTGTCGTTGGGGCCATACAAATTGGTGG
>JAFVCX010000089.1 GCA_017478855.1 Muribaculaceae bacterium
CATCACCTCCCCGCGAACACCTATTGGGGGCAGCAACTCTTGCATGAGTGCCACATAACGTGCCGTGACGGCATCGGTTGGCTCACTGCCCACAAACCGCACTTTTGTCCCCACGGCAGGTGCGATGTGTTGCGCACACAGGTCAAGGTCAAGGGTGATTTGTGTGTCGGTTGCGTCACTCACCTCTTTGAGAAAATAGGTGGGGAAAGTGGCACTTGAGATGGCATAGTCGCTGCCTTCACACACCACCACGTTATCAAAACCGGCGCATCCGGCACTCACCATGGCCAGCCGCTCTTCATAGCTGAAAAGCGACTTGTCTTCTTTCACGACCACCACATAGAGCGTGTCGACCTGTTTCGACGCATGCTCCACAAGCGCGAGGTGCCCCTGTGTGAAAGGATTGGCGTTCATCACAATAAGCCCATTGTAGCCCGGATGGTGCAGGCTTCTCAGGTAGCGACAATAGTCGTTAAGCCCTTGCATGCCGTTCTCCATCAGGATAGCTTTAGGTGAGGTGGCGAGTTTGCAAAAACCAAGACTTGAAAAGATGTCTTCGTTTTCCGGCTTGGTATACACTTTCACTCCCGTCACACCTTGTGAGGCCGCATGATTGATGATGTGCGAAATCAGGCGCTGCATCATGCCCGTTCCACGCAAGGCGTCGGTCACTGCCACACACTTGACCACATTGCCCTCAATGCCGGCACCACCCAAGATTTCCTCACTGTCGCCGGCGGTCACAATGGCATAATAGTCCACCGTGTCCAAGCGCAAACCGCACGAGGCGAGAAACTGTTCCAATCGGTTCCTTGCCCATTTAAGCGAGAGCGGCAATGCCGTTATGCGGTAGTCATTGTCAAACATAGCTGGCAATCATCTTATCGATGCACTCATGCAGCTCTTGCTGCGTGTGTGTGTGGTTGCGCATGCAGTAACGAGCTTCTTGGTCACACAGCAGGCAGCTCCGGGCCGCCTTGCCCACGGCTTGACGCTGTGTGGGTGCGCCATCGGCTCCCATCACGTCGATGTCCATCAGTCGCCCTAATGGGTGGTTGTCCTCGATGTCACAAGCCAAGCGCTTGGCCTGTTCGCTGTCGAGGTCGGTCATGAGATAAGCCTCATAGCCGGTGGGCAAATCGTGAGCCTTAAAATATATAATGTGGCCGGCAAACGAATGAGCCATTTGCGCCACTGCGGCACCCGCCACAACGAGAGAATGGAGATTGCGCTTCACGTTGCCGGGCATGACCACCGTCAGGCACACCAACCGACATTCAGGATAGGCCTGAATGAGTTCTTTTTGTCGTGTGCTGCGCTTGTCACGGCTGTCGAGCAGCATGTCGAGCGTAATCTCCATTCGCTGTGTGGGGAAATTTTATCTGTTTCGCGTTGATTTAGTCGACGATGTTTTTGATTACATCCATCACGCTGCCGTCGCGGTTCATCACCACGCCCACCACCTTGTCGCCAAAGGGCAGGGGTGCGGCCTCGCCAATGATGCTCTTGGCGCGGTCTTTCAGCGAGTTGATGTCAACGATCTTCAGGCCGGCTTTCTCCAGACGCTCTTTCAGCTCGGGCCGGCGAGGATTCACGGCGATGCCATATTCGGTCACCACCACGTCGACCGACGAACCCGGAGTGATGTGGGTGGTCACCTCGTCCACCACGCAGGGGATGCGTCCGCGCAGCAAGGGGCAAACGATAATCGACAATGCCGAGTCGCCGGCAGTGTCGGGGTGTCCGCCAATCGCACCGCGAATGATGCCATCGCTACCCACCAGCACGTTCACATTGAAGTTCACATCAACTTCAAGTGCCGACAAAATCACGATGTCGAGGCTGTGTGTGGCCGAACCCGGCTCGTCATAGCTGGCATATTCGTTAGCGCTCACTTCCTGATGCATCGGGTCGCTCTTCAGCGACTCAGCGGCCACTTTGTCAAACGACTGAACGTCAATCAGACGCTCAATCAGGCCCTCTTCGTGCATCTTCACCATGTGAGCTGTGATGCCACCCAGCGCAAAGCTGGCTTTGATGCCCTTGTCGATCATACTTTGACGAATGAACTTCACCGCAGCGAGCGATGCGCCGCCCGAGCCGGTTTGGATAGAGAAGCCCTCTTTGAAGTAACCGCTATTGATGATCACTTTTGCTGCTTGCTGGGCGAGGAGGATGTCGCGAGGATTCTTGGTGTCGCGAATGGCACCCGACGAAATCTTCGACGAATCGCCCACCGAGTCCACAACCACCACATAGTCCACATTGCGCTCGCTGATGGCGTTGGGCGTATTGGGATAGTCCACAAGGTCGTCGGTGAGAATCACCACCTTGTCGGCATATTGCGCGTCGGGCAGGGCATAGCCCAGTGAACCGCAAATCGATTTAGCGTTCTCCGAGCGGCTGTAACCGCAGGCGTTGCCCATGGGGTCGGCACTGCTGGCACCCAAGAATGCCACGTCGATGTGCAAGTCGCCATTGGCGATAGCGCTGCCGCGTCCACCATGCGAGCGGAAAATGACGGGCTCTTCCATCAGGCCATGAGAAATCTCTTTGGCCAGATTGCCGCGCAGACCTGAGGTGGAAATTTTTGTAATCACACCGGCTTTGATGTGCTCAATGAGTGGCTCGTGCACGTCAATTAAGCTCGATGAGGCCAAGTGCAGGTTTTTGAAACCCATCTCGGCCAACTTGGCCACCACCATGTTGACCACCTTGTCACCGCCACGGAAGTGATGGTGGAACGAAACGGTCATGCCATCTTTCAGGCCCGTTTTCTTGATGGCCTCTTCCAGTGTCACCACTTTAGCGCCTTGCTTGGTCAGCTCGGTGCGAGCGGTCGTGTTTTTTTCTTGTGTACCTTTGAAGGTATCTTTTCCCATGCGTGCGGCTGCCTCATTAATGAGTGCCATTCTTTCTTTGATGCTATTCATGTCAAATGTCCTCCTTGTTAATGATGCCAGATGCGATGGCCAAGTCAATGGTACGTTGTGCTCTGATGACGACAGGGCGATCCACCATCTTGCCGTTCACGGCAATCACGCCACTGCCTTTCTGCTCAGCCTCCTTGATGGCGGCCAGGATAGTGAGTGCTTTTTGGATGTCTTTCTCTTTGGGAGCGAAAACTTCGTTCACCACCTCGATTTGGCGAGGATTGATAATCGACTTGCCGTCAAAGCCCAGTTGCTTGATGAGTTCCACCTCCTTGCGGAAGGTTTCCATATCGTTGAGGTTGCTGTACACGGTGTCGAGAGCATCGATGCCTGCCGCGCGGGCAGCCACCACGATGGTCTGGCGGGCGAGCAGCAGCTCAATTCCTTCGGGTGAACGCTGAGTTTTCAGGTTGGCGCTGTAGTCTTCGGCACCCAGTGCGATACCCATCATGCGTTTGGAGGCGATGGCAATGTCATAGGCATTGATAACACCCAGTGTGCTCTCAATGGCGGCCATGATTTGGGTGCGACCCACGCAACCCAGCTCTTTTTCCACTTTTTCGATTTCGGCTTCCACCTCACGCACTTCGTTGGCGGTTTCGGTTTTGGGCATGCGAATCACATGCACACCGGCCTTCACCACAGCCTCAATGTCTTTCTTGCCATAGGGGGTGTTCAGCGGGTTGATGCGAACCACCATCTCCGTGTTGCCGTAGTCGATGGTTTTAAGGGCGTTGTGCACAAGCAGACGTGCAGTGTCTTTCTCGGCCATCGTCACCGAGTCTTCAAGGTCGAGCATGATTGAGTCCGGCCCATAGATGAATGCGTCCTGCATCATGGCTGGGTTGTTGCCGGGGACGAACATCATCGTTCTTCTTAATCGTTGCATATTGTCTTGAACAATTTAGTAGGTTTGTGTTTCGAGTGATAATCGCGTCAATTAGTCGGCCCACACGTCTTTGCCGGTGGCTCGCACGGCGGCTGCCGTGACACGGGCACGAATGGTGCAGTCGAGGGCTCCCTTGTCGGTAGCCTTGACTTGAGCACGGGTCACACCCAGACCAGTCAACGTTTCGGTTATAACACGCTTGATTTGTTCGCCAAACTGATAGGCGACGGTGCTGTCCAAGTCAATGGCGAGGCCGTCGTTTTCAGCCGGTGCAATTTGGATGAGGATGTCGCCCGATTCGAGCGTACCTGCAATTGCATTTTTGATTTCCATAAAGTGTTGAAATTTTTATGTAAAAATAGTATTAAAGTTTTGAAAGTTCATGTCGAACGATTAAAACGTAGTTTTAATGGCGCGTCAAAAATAGGAATTTTTTTTCACATTGGCAAAATCCTTATGCGCTTCAGTCCCCATGGTTAAAGGGGAATGCCGCTGTGCTCCGCGGGCCGGTGGGGTCACAATTTTCTCGCTCTTTGCCGCAAATCGAAAGTATTGTTTCTTTTTGCGTGGATAAGTGTCACTTTTTGGCCTTGCTCGGTGGCAAAATTAAAGCGAGGCGTGGTTGAGGTGCGTCGGGCTTGTTTTACAAAGATTCCATTTTCTTTGCAAAAATTAGCAAAACATGAATGGGCTTTTCATCATCATTTTTTTTGAGAAAAAGCTACCCCGCAAAAATTGTGAACAACCATCTGATTCTTAGTGATTTGTGAAAAGTTTGTCAAATTTTGACAAATCGTAGGATTGTGCGCAAAACACAATCAATCAGTTTGTTGTGCGAGAATATTGAATGCGATGAGATGGGGTAGCGCAAGCGTGCACATGCGCATTACCTTTGCAGAAAAATATGTTTCACCTTAAAATCAAACAAACCATGAAAAAACTCATCCTGTCACGACCACATGGCCCAATGAAATGCGGCTTCACGGCCACTGTGCGAGTAATGCCTAAAAAGAAGTGCGAAACAATCGATTTTAGAAAACCGCCACAGGCAAAACTAAAACGACAATTTAGATTAATTATAAATTGTGCAGCACTCATGAATTGCCAAAAATGCTTACCTGCCAGTGCTTTTGGTCGACAAAAACAAAAATTTCTTTATTCAAATATAAAGCTTAATAACATGAAAAAACAGAAGATTAACTAAAAGAATTAGAAAACTTGCACATTCAAATGCAAATATTGAGTTTTCAAAAAATAATTTGTATTTTTGCGCTCGTGTTTCACCAAATGCAAGAAAACAACCATTATTATCAACTTATAACAACTCTGTTATTGTGGAAAAGAAAACCTACACCTATCAAGAGGTCTATGATGCTACGCTGAATTATTTTGACGGCGACGAACTGGCTGCCCGCGTGTGGGCAAGTAAATATGCCTTAAAAGACTCCTATGGGAACATTTATGAGCTTACTCCCGACGACATGCACCGCCGCATCGCTCGTGAGATTGCTCGCATTGAGCAAAAGTATCCCAATCCCATGAGTGAGGACAAAATTTTTGAACTTATGCGGCATTTCCGTTACATTGTGCCACAAGGAAGCCCCATGGCCGGTATCGGCAACCATTATCAGGTGGGCTCGCTGTCGAATTGCTTTGTGATTGGCCTTGAAGGAGAACCTGATTCTTATGGCGGCATCATTAAAATTGACGAGGAACAGGTGCAGCTCATGAAACGACGTGGTGGTGTGGGGCACGACTTGTCGCACATTCGTCCCAAAGGATCTCCTGTGAAAAACTCGGCACTCACATCGACAGGTTTGGTGCCCTTTATGGAGCGTTACAGCAACAGCACACGTGAGGTGGCTCAAGATGGTCGCCGTGGAGCGCTCATGCTCACCGTGAGCATCAAGCATCCCGACAGTGAGTCGTTTATCGACGCGAAGCTCGAGGAGGGCAAAGTCACTGGAGCCAATGTGAGCGTGCGCATCGACGATGAGTTTATGCAGGCTGCCATCGACGGCAAAGAATACGTCCAGAAATACCCCATCGACAGCGAAAAACCGCTTTACGAAAAAACTATCGATGCCACCAAGCTATGGAATAAGATTGTGCACAACGCATGGAAGAGCGCCGAACCCGGCGTGCTCTTTTGGGACACCATCACGCGCGAAGCTGTGCCCGATTGCTATGCCGACCTCGGTTTCCGAACCATTTCCACCAACCCTTGTGGCGAGATTCCTCTTTGTCCCTACGATAGCTGCCGCCTAATTGCAGTGAACCTGTATAGCTATGTGGAAAATCCTTTCACGCCCGAGGCGCGGTTTAACTATGACTTGTTCAAGGAGCACATTGGCTACGCGCAGCGCATGATGGACGATATCATCGACCTTGAGATGGAAAAAATAGAAACCATCATCAGCAAAATAGCGACCGACCCCGAAACCGACGAGGTGAAACAAACAGAGTTGAACCTGTGGACCAAGATCCGCAACAAAACACTCAAGGGTCGCCGCACAGGCGTAGGCACCACTGCCGAAGGCGACATGATCGCAGCCATGGGATTGCGCTATGGCACCGATGAGGCTACCGATTTCTCGGTGAGTGTGCATCGCACCCTTGCCCTTGCGGCTTATCGGGCCTCGGTGATGATGGCCAAAGAGCGTGGAGCCTTTGAAATCTATGATTCGAAGCGGGAAGAAAACAATCCTTACATTAACCGCATTAGGCAGGCCGATCCCGAGCTGTATGACCTGATGGTGAAATATGGCCGCCGAAACATTGCCTGCCTCACGATAGCTCCCACGGGCACTACCAGCATTTTGACGCAAACCACCAGTGGCATCGAACCGGTGTTTTTGCCCGTGTATAAACGTCGCCGCAAGGTAAATCCCAGTGATAAAGACGTGCATGTGGACTTTGTGGATGAAAACGGAGATTCATTTGAGGAGTTCATTGTTTATCATCCCAAATTCATGACGTGGATGAACGTCAACGGTATAGAGGTGCGCAACGACTACACACAAGAAGAAATCAACACGCTTGTGGAGCGCTCGCCTTACTACAAGGCCACCAGCAACGATGTGGACTGGGTGAATAAGGTGAAGATGCAAGGCGATGTGCAGAAGTGGGTGGATCACTCGATTAGCGTGACCATCAACCTGCCCAATGACATCAGCGAAGAAATGGTGGGCCGCCTCTATGTGGAGGCTTGGCGCAGCGGCTGCAAGGGCTGCACAGTTTATCGCGATGGCTCTCGCGCAGGCGTGCTGGTGTCGTTGTCGAAAGATGACAAAAAGAAACAAGAAGAGAAAAAGAACCCCTACATGGCTGCCGAAGGGCATATCCTGAAACGTCCGGCAGAGCTTGAGGCCGATGTGGTGCGCTTCCAGAACAACAAAGAAAAATGGATCGCGTTCATTGGCTTGATTGATGGCCGTCCTTACGAAATCTTTACCGGTATCGCCGACGACGACGAGGGCATTTTCTGCCCAAAATCGGTGAGCAAGGGAAAGATTATCAAGGCTGTGGATGAATCGGGCACAAAACGCTACGATTTCCAGTTCATCAATAAGCGCGGCTTCAAAACCACCATCGAAGGTTTGAGCGAGAAGTTCAATCCTGAATTTTGGAACTATGCCAAGCTCATCTCGGGTGTGCTTCGCTATGGTATGCCCATCGAGCAAGTGCTCAAACTTGTGTCGAGCCTTGAGCTGGACAACCAGTCGATCAACACATGGAAGATGGGTGTGGAGCGCGCACTGAAGAAATATCTGCCTAACGGCACGCAGGCCAATGGGCAGAAATGTCCGAATTGTGGCCAAGAAACGCTCGTCTATCAAGAGGGCTGCCTGATTTGTACCAGCTGCGGCACATCGCGCTGCGGATAAGCATAAGCGATTGGGAACTATCCCGGCGCCATGAGCGAACAAAAAACTCTCCCCCACATTTGCAAATCCTTTTGATGGGGGAGAGCTTTTTTAGCCTGTGGCTTTACAAGTCGATGCCGATTTCTTTGTCGCGATGCTTAATGCTATAGTGGTTGCCCATTTTGAGCTTTGTTTTAATCGATTTTCCCTTTGAAATAAAAGAACGCTCGATTTGACCATTGGAATTATAGATGACAACTTGCTCGCCGGCGGGTATGTTGTGGATGATGAAACTGTTGCTCGACTTGAATTCCAGTTGCATGTCGCTTGACGTGTTGTCGGCAACTTGCGCAGGTGCCGGCGTGGGTGCAAGAGGTGCCGGAGCGTTGGCAATGACACCACTTGTTGCGGCAGGGTCATTGCTTGGAGTGCCGGCGAGCACGGGCATGCCCGTGCCATTGAGCAGCCTGACGGGCAGATAAATTTTGGTGGTTGATGGTGTGTAGATGTGAAGTGTCACCCAACTCAATATGGCATCAATGGCCGATACTTGGTGGTTAATTTTGTAACCTGAGAATCCATCAACGACTGATTGCACTTGCGTGTCTTTGCTGAGGTTGACCAAGCCATCAATTAAATGTGTGTTGTGCTTGGTATAGACATCAACCATAGCCTCTTCAGAACTGATATCACCCACCAAAACTGATGATGAGTAGCATGACGACAAGCCGAAAACAACAACGGCGCAAAAGGTTAATTTAGAAAACAATTTTTTCATAAATATTGGTTTTGTGCCTATTGGATGCCCCGCAACAAGCGATTGAATAAAAAATGAAAGACGTGAGCATCTGTACTTGCGGCTCATCTCGTAGTCAGGCTCTCGGATTGCCACTTCTCCAAGATAAGCAACGCAATGAGCCCACGTCGTGTGTAAATACTATACTTATCCCCGTCAAGCCGCATGAGCCTGATGGAGGCGTGGTATAATACAACCGACATGAACGTTGCCGTTGCTGTCCTCCGGGAGAAGTTTCAAATTTTGCGAGATTTGACTACCGAAGTTACGCTTTTAGTAACGTCCCTATAAAGATATGTCATGAAATCCATTTGCCGAAAAGCGGCAGAGAGATTTCATACTACAAAGTTAATAATTCCCTTTTATTGTGGCAAAAGAAATATTGAAAATGGATAAAAATGATGAAAACAAGGCGCTTTAATAACAGAGAAAGCAGCGGAATCCCCCTAATGGGCGATTCCGCTGCCAAGATGCGAAGAAATAATGTGTGTTATCTGAGAAACAGCATTATTTGATGACTTTCACAACATTTTTGCTGCCGTCGTTATAGGTAGTGACCACAATGTTCACGCCCTCAAAGGGTCTGTTGCTTGCATGGCCGGCAAGGTCATAGTAAGTCTTGCCTTTGGCAATCTTGTCGGTGTTCACGTTGTCGAGGCCCACAAAAATGTCGTCGAGCGAAGCGGTTTGTTCCTCATTGTTATAGCGCACATAGCGAATGTCGTCGAAGTAGATGTCGCCTTCCCAAACGAGCTCATCGGGATCGTCATCCAAGTCATCCACATAGCCGCGCCACAGCCAGAAGGAGTCGTAACGCCAAGTGCTTGTGATGAGCGTGTTGCTGCCCGACACATTGTCGCATTCCTCGTTGTTGACATCCCATGCCACGACGTCCCAGCCGCGATTAAGCTGTTTCTTGGTGAAACGCTTCACGCCATCCACCGAGGCACGAATGCCATGACCGGCATAAAGACCAGAGCCGTCACCATAGGCGTAGGCTTGCAGAACTGCACCCGATACTTCGCTAAGCGGGAGATAGGCACCGGTGTCGGTCTTGCGGCAGTAGATGCGCAGTCCCCAATATGCGTCGGAGGTTTCGGGGTCGAAAGAGTAATGCACATGATAGCTCGATGGCACATCGGCACTGTGAACGAGTGTGCTCTTCTCCATGAGCATGTCCTCCATAGCGGTGAAGCCTTTAGAAGAACCTGAGCCACCCGGTGTGAACCACTCGCTGGAGTTATACTCACCGATGATGGGCGTTGAGCTGGCCACGGTGCGATATTCCGAAAGGAACTTGAATGTCTTTTCGCTGCTCACATTGCCTGCGAGGTCGGCAAATCCACTTTTCACGGTCACCTTGAAACACTTGTCGCGCGGCAGGTCTTGGTTGAGGTAGAGGTGCAGCACCGAAGCGTTGTTGATGACGGTGTGCGTGAGTTTGCCCTCATATTTCACACCCTCGGCATCTTCAACCACAATGGCATCCACGGCTTGATCCTCATTCCAATCGAGTTCCTCATTATACTCGATGCGAATCACCGGACGTTGCGTGTAAAGCTCAGTCGAGTTTTCGGCCGGCGTAGTGTTGGCCACATAGGGAGCTTCCACATCGGCGGGAGCTGTCATGAAGTCAAACACATAGTTGCCGCCTTCAGCGCCATCACCGTCACCATCAAGGAATTGGTTGGTTTGACTGTTCTTTGCCACAGAGCCATCGATGGTGATGGTATAAGTCATGTCTTCGAGCAGATTAGCGATGTTCACACGCAAGGTGTAGTCGTTGTCCCACGAGAGAGTCACATTGCCGTTGTGGTTAATGGAGAAGGCCTGTTCGACCGATTCCTTGACCATCTTGCGCGAGAAAGTGAACACGATGTCGTCGCGCGTGTTGACGGCGTCGGGATTGGTAACGCTGACCGAAGAAACAACAGCGGGCGAAGTCGATGTCAGAGCGATGTTGGCCCACGTCACATTCTCGGCCGACATGCCTTGCGGGTTGCTAGCCATAGTAATGGTTTGGCTTGCAGAACCAAACCCGGGGCAGCTATAGGTCACTTCATATTGCTTGCCCGGCTCAAGGCCTTCGAAAAGGAAGAAACCATTGTGAACAAGATCTTTGTTGCGCACATATTGCTTGAAAAGAGATTCGTAGCTGTCGGTCACGATGGTTTGGCCATTGACGGTGACGCTCACATTGTCGAGGGCCTGCTCATTTTCACTATTGGTGACCACGCCGGCCAGCATCACTTTATCGGGGCGAGTGAGGCCACGATACTCCATGATGGAGCGGAAAGTGCCGAATGCCTCAAGGCGCTTGTAGCTCTCATTGATGTTGAGCGCTTGCTGCACAGGATGGGTGTGGAAACCGCCTTCGCTCAGGAGAGAGGCCATGTTGGTGCGGCGGTTCACCGAGAGGTAAGGATATTGGTTGGCGTGGGTAGCCACATCACCGTTATAGAACACACGGTCGTAGTAATTGCCGCGCGTGCCCGTCTTATACATCACGCCCGTGAGGTTGGGGCATAGGATATCGCCATAACGCTTGCCGCCGTTGGGTGTCTTCTCGATGTACTCGCCGTCACGTTTCCAGCCGCCAAAGAGTGTGACAGTGGTGTTCTCGCCCGTGCCGGCATCGCTATGAATGCTATAAAAGAAATCGGCCCCCCAAGCATTGGCCATGTCGCTGCGCTCTTCGAGCGACACGTTGTCTTGGTCGTCATCGCGAGTCATTTGGATGTTGGCGTCGGTAGCCGTGGTGTAGGTGTAGAGGAACTCACGGGTGGCAAGACCCACGCGCAACACTTTTTGTGCCTCGGTGTAGCCATAAAGACCCGTGTTTTCTTTGCCCGAATGTCCCGGATCGATCCAGAGCTTAAAATTGCCCCAATCTTGCTTGGTTTGCCCCATCGATGTAATCGCCATGCATGCAAGAGCAGCGGCGAACAGAGTTTTGCTGATAGTCTTCATGATGCGATTAGTATTTTAAGTTAATAACGTAAATGCAGCCGTCGCTGTCGTTGTCAAAGGCTAATTTGGAGCCATCGGGCGAAAGAGCCATCGTAACGGGAATCACATCGGTGCTGGGTGTGATGTTGAGTTCTTTGCGGGTGTCGAGGTTCAAGCAATAGATGTCGCTTTGGGTGAACACGTTGCCGTCGTCGCTGATGCGAGTGAGCAGAAGGTTCTTGCCGTCGGGCAGCCAAGTGGCGTGCGAACCTTTGCCCAGCGCCGTGAGTCCGGTGCCATCGGCATTGATGACGAAAAGTCCATTGCTCACGATTTGGAAGGCGATTTTAGAGCCATCGGGCGACAGGGCGGGATTGATGACCATCTTGCCCGCATAGGCATTGAGGGCTGGAATTTGCTCGGTGGCCTTAAGAGGATTGTCGACCATCGTTTCGAGCACGGTGCCTGCATTTCGCATCACGCGAGAGCGTTTGAAGTCGTGCTGCGGCTGACCCACCAGCTGCGACGTGCCTGAAACGACGTTCACCTCCTCAATGCGGGTCATGCGTTGGTTGTCAACGTAGGTATAGGGAGTGGTGATGAGTGTTTGCTCATCGCTCCATTTCATTTGGTATCCGGCTCCAGTGTTTTGCGTAACTTGGCGCAGGTCGCTACCGTCGGCTTTCGCCACCCAAATGCCATTGAAATTGTCGCCGGCCACGGCCAAGTATTGTCCGTCGGGTGACCATACGGGAGCCATCAGGCCACAATCGGTGGCTTTGATGAGCAGTTGCGGCTCACTGAACGAGGCCGGTTGGGCCAGCGCCGAAGCCGCACTTAGCATCAACGATGCTGCGAGTAGAAATTTGTTTTTCATACGCGTCAATTAGTGGTTAAATGTTAATCAAAAAGAATAGTATCAGTTTCAATGCGTAAATTTAGCGACAAATTATGGGGTGTGCAAATTTTTTGTGTGAAATCATCGTGAGCGCAAAAAAAATATCGAGAGAAAGCATGGGCTTCTCTCGATATGATAGCACGCGGGTGTGCTTGAATGTCTTAATCGTCTTTGTCCTTTTGCTTGGCCACGTTGGTGAAGGCAAGCTTGCCGTCAACGTATTCTTGCGTGGCAATCAGGGTGGGCTTGGGCAGTTTTTCGTAATAGCGAGAAATCTCAATCTGCTCACGGTTCTCATTGATCTCCTCCAGATTGTCGTTCAGTGAGGCAAACTCTTGCAGTTTTTTCTCAAGGTCACCCTTGATTTCACCGGCAATTTGGTTGGCTCGTTTGCTTATGATGCTAACTGTTTCGTAGATGTTGCCCGTTTGCTCAGCAAGATCCACCAAGTCATAAACGGTGGTTGTGAGGGGGGCATTTGTCTTTTTGTAATCCATTGTCCTAATTATGCTATTGTGTGATGTTATTGTCCGTTAACGAATTTATTGGCAATCTTGAAAATGTTGTCGGCCTCTTTGCGATCCTCGCTGTCGGGGTAGTCGTTGATGAAGGCGTAATACTCGTCGATGACGGTGCGGAAACGTTCCATTTTCTTCTCCTCGACGCTTTCGCTGGCCTCGCGGAACCGCGCTTTCAGCACCAGCATTTCAAGCTGCTCTTTATATTTGCTGTAAGGATAGTCCTTGATGGCGTTTTTAGCGGTGATAACTGCCGACTCATAATTATTGCCCATATAATTGCCCAAGTTGAAGTAGAGCTGGGCGTTTTCAAGTTCCTTAAGCACGAGCTTGTCTTGCAGCTCAAAAATGGCGCTCTGCGCAATGGGCACCTTGTCGCTTTTGGGGAAATAGTCGAGAAAAGCTTGCAGTTCCTCAATGGCCTTAATGGTTTCGCTCTGGTCGAGTTGAGGGTCGGGCGAGTCGAGATAATAGCCATAACCGGCATAATATCGAGCCAACTCGGCATATTGGCCTTTGGGGTAGTGTGAATAATAATTCTTGAAATAGGTGCCTGCCGTGAGATAATCTTTATTCTCATAGTAACTCAAACCGAGCAGATAAAGTGATTCCTCGGCTTTGTCGGTGCCTTTGAAAATGGAGATCAGTCCCTCAAGGATGGTCGATGCTTGCGCATATTTCCCCTCTTCAAAAGCCTTTTTGGCATATTCGTACCGATAGTTCGCGTCAGGGCTTTTGAGCACTTTGTTATACTCGCCACACCCCGAGAGTGTGCTCACAAAAAGCCATGCGGCAAGCGATATGAGAAGTTTTTGTTTCATATTCTGTTTGCAAAAGTTTGCAGCCGACAAAATTACAACTTTTTTTACAAACCAAAACTTTGAAAGCCTAAAAAAACCTTCCGAGAGGCTTAAAAACACTTAAGATGGCGGCATTAATGACAGAAAATGCGTTTCTCGCTGTGGTTGCTGCCGTCGCTAAACTGCTTGGTGACGATGTTGAACCCGCTAAAAGGACGTGTAGAGGCACGCCCCTCCAAGTCGTAAAAGGTGGTAGATATGAGACGAGGTGTTCCTATGGTGGTGGTCAGGGCAGTGTAGGGTTCGCCCACATAGAGCTGATAGGCGGCATAACCGTTTCCCATGCAGTATTCATAGAGCATGACGTGCTTGTCGTCGAGCCGCTCGGCCTTAAAGAAGGCACCTACCGACGGATTGGCCGCATAGCCTCCGTTGCCCATAGGCGGAACGGTGAGTACGGCTTCGGCTTTGGCGCTCATGTCCTTGATGGTGAAGCCGCCGTTGTAGTTAGTGCCCGAAGGATGCACAAAAAGGGTGTGGCCATCCAGCGAGAAATAGGCTCCGCCAATGCTGGAGTTGCGATTGGGTGGGGTGGTGCTGGCCGAACCGGCCACATAACCGCCCAAGTCGGCTTTGTCGTAGGCATAAAAACCATTGGAGCGAACTTGATAGATGAACTTTTCAGGATTGTTACTGATGGGATAGACCACACCGGCAGTGGTGCCTGTGATGGAGAGGGTGCCGCTGGCTGTGGTTTCAACATATTTCCCATTGGCTATTTTCACTACATTCACCACATTTTGCCCGTTGGGATAGAAATAGACGTACCCACCTTCATCCGACATCACATCGCCGCTGGCAGTGATAAAGTTAGTTTGTCCATCATTTAGCAAGTTGAAGTCAACCTCGATGGGCGTGGTTTCTCCCGCGGCATAAAGGATGATTTTGTTGGGTGTTTTGCTCAGGCCGTCGGCCCGTTGAATGAGGTTGCCGGCATCATCACTTGTGATGCCGTGGCTATTGGTTCCGGCATAAGGGCACAAGACCTCCCCATCCTTGCCATAAGCTACCATTGTGCTGGTTGTGTAGTTGTTGGCATAAAAGATGCCATTGATTATGGCTGCCTGTTGCGCCGATTTATAGGGCGACTCTGTGCCGGCCCCTGAGGGGAATCCTTCGGGAAGATTGCCGAGAAATCTGCTGTATTTGAAGGTGGTGTCGCACTTTAATGCGATGGGCTCTTTCGGCTCCTCGATGGCATCCCAATCGATGTCGTCAAGTTCTTTCATGTCGCTTGGCATGAGATAATTGCAAGTCATCATTTTTACGCCCATCGCGCCATAAGATTCATAATTGGCTTTGGTATCGACCGTCCAGCATGCCACGTCGAGGCCCAACTCGTGAAATTTCTTTACGGTATAGATGTCGAAATTGCCTGCGCTGATGCTGGGTTGCAGGTCCCATTTTTTGCACCAGTCTTCATTCCCATCCCAGTTGGCATTGCAAAGCCATTGACACTTCAGGTCGGGGTAGTTGGTGCGCACATATTCCAGCGATTGTTTCATCGAGGTGAGAATCACGGCCTTGTGGGTGAGTCCCTTTTGAGCGATGAGCGCGGCCAAGCCCGGGAAATTGCTCATGTCGTTGTTGTTGATGCCGGTAGTCCATTTGAGTTCAATCACGGGAAAAACGTTTTTTTCATTACAGATGTCGAGATACTCGGCCACGGTGCAGATTTGACCCGTATAGGTGACGCCGCCACGAGTTTGAGTGTAGGTTTCGGCCTTGAGCTGCTCCAGCGTTGCGCCGGCCACGGTTAAGTTGCCGCCCACACGGTTGGTGGTTTCGTCGTGGCTGATTACATACTGGCCATCGCTGGTTACGCGCACATCGCATTCAAGACCGTCATAGCCATAATAATCCACTCCGTTCCGGTAGGCTTCGGAGGTATTCTCTACCCCTCGATAGGAGCCGCGATGTCCCACAAACAAAGGTTTCCATGCCATCGCCTGCAAGACTGATGCGAGGCAAAGAAGAAGCGTAGCAAATTGTTTCATAGTATAATTGCATTTAGTTGGTTATTTCATTCAGCAAAGTTAGTGCATCTTTTCTGATTTTATCGAAAAGATTATTGTAATTTTGCAAGCCAATGAAAAGAAAGAAACAGCGCATAGAGTTGTTGGCTCCGGCCAAAGACGCCTCGGTGGCCATCGAGGCAGTTAACCACGGTGCCGATGCCGTCTATATGGGCGCATCACGTTTTGGCGCCCGCGCTCTTGCCGGTAATAGCGTGAGCGACATTGCTCGCGTGTGTGAGGTGGCTCATCATTTTGATGCTCGCGTGTATGTGACAGTCAACACGCTTGTTTATGACCATGAGCTTGCCGAGGTGGAGCGATTGATAGGCAAACTTTATCGCGCCGATGTGGATGCGCTGATTGTGCAGGACTTGGGCATACTGCGTCTTGACATACCTCCCATTGCACTGCATGCCAGCACTCAATGCGATTTGCGTACCCCTCAAAAAGCAAAGTTCCTTGAGGCTTTAGGATTTTCACAGCTTGTAATGGCCCGTGAGCTAACGCTCTATGAAATAGCTAAAATAAGGAAAGAAGTTAAAGTGCCTCTTGAGGCATTTGTGCATGGCGCTCTTTGCGTGAGCTATAGTGGCCGTTGTCAGGCCAGCCAAGCGTTTAAGCAACGCAGTGCCAATCGTGGTGAGTGCGCTCAGCTGTGCCGGCTGCCCTATGATTTGCTGGATGAGAATGGCCGTGCTGTGATGAAGGGAAAACACTTGCTGTCGCTGCGCGACCTGAACCAGAGCAGTCGTTTGGAGGCGATGATGAATGCCGGCGTTTCTTCGTTCAAGATTGAAGGGCGATTGAAAGAAGCAAGCTATGTGAAAAACGTCGTGGCTCATTATCGCAAACTGATGGATGAAGTGATTGCCCGCAATGCCGAGCGTTATGAGCGATCTTCGTACGGACGTTCGTCATGTGCGTTCGTGCCCGATGTGATGAAAAGTTTCAACCGCTCGTTCACTCATTATTTTTTAGATGAGCGGCATCCGGCCAATGGCAACAAAATGGCTTCGATTGACACACCCAAGTCGATGGGTGAGCCATTGGGCAGGGTGACGGCAGTGCGCGGCAACCGCATGCGCATTGACACCTCTATCCCGCTTGCCAATGGCGACGGCTTGAGCTTCAAAGCTCCTGACGGGACTTTTGCCGGGGTCAGGGTGAATGTGGCTGATGGCAGCGAAATCACGCTAAGGCAAGCGGTTGACATAAAAAAAGGAGCTTTTGTGTATCGCACCTTTGACAAACGCATGGAGGAACAGCTGGCGAACAGCTCGCCTCAACGCGCCATTGACGTTGAGGCAGCGCTGCGCCGCGCCGGCGACCGGTTGGTGCTGGACCTGACCGATGAGCGTGGATGCCATGTGACCCACTCGGTGCAAACTGACGCGTTGGCCGAAGCGTCTACACCGCAAGGCGACCGCCAGCAAGACGTGCTGGGCAAGCTGGGCGGAACGGGCTACCGCTTGTGTGGCGCGACGGTGCTGGACGATCTGTTTGTTCCATCGTCGGTTCTTGCCAATCTGCGACGAGAAACCATTGCCTTGCTCAACCGCGCGCATCACTTGGCCCGCGCTCGTGATTATCGCAAGAAAGAAAATAAGAATGCCTTGTGTCCCATGCGAAGCCTTGAAAGTGTCGATAATGTGGCTAATCACTTGGCACGCAGGGTTTATCAAGAACATGGTGTGGAAGGATACATACCAATGGCAATGGAATGCGAACCTCCAGAAAAACAAATGAAGGAAAATGCCGTGGTGATGCACACGCGCTATTGCCTGCGTCGAGAGTTAGGTGCATGCCTGAAAGAGAAAAATGCGGCTCACAAGCTGCCTGTGCCTCTCTTCTTGCGGCACGGCAATGTGCTTATGAGGGTGGATTGCGACTGCCGCAAGTGCGAAATGAAGCTTAGGCTGACATGAAACGTGATGATGAAATTTGGTGAAGATTTGAAGGCTTTTTCGTATTTTTGCGAGCTAAGCAAACTTGATTTGAATATTAACATTAAAAAGAATTGATATGGTTTTACAACGTTGGCAAAGTGTGTTTTTGTTGATAGCCGCAATGGCTATGGTGGCCTATCTGTGCATGCCTGTGATGACTCTAATGAACGAATCGGGCGTGGTGAGTGTGAGTGCACTGGGTTGTGGCGAGAACGGCGAGGCCAATTATCTGCTGCTCACCCTTGATGCCTTGATTGCCATTCTGGCTCTTGTGACAATTTTTAAGTACCGCCAGCTGAAATTTCAGCAACGCTTATGCCACGTGATTGTGCTGCTCCTCGTGGCTTTGCTGGCATCGGTGACTGTGTTGGCTCTGATGCAGCGCGGCCATGCCATAGCTGTGGTGAGCTACTCGGTGCTGTTGCCCTTTGCGGCTCTGTTTTTTACCATTTGGGCGGGCAAGCGCATCAAGGCCGACCGCAAACTATTGAGCGACAGCGAACGACTGCGTTGAGCAAATTTGCTTAAAACTTAATTCAAAACATCCTTCAGAAACTGTGCGGTGTAGCCTTTGCCGCCTGCGACGACTTCTTCGGGCGTGCCTGTAGCAACGATGGTTCCGCCAGCGTCGCCACCTTCGGGACCGAGGTCGATGATGTGGTCGGCACATTTGATTACATCCATATTGTGCTCAATGATGAGCACTGTGTGTCCACGGTCGATGAGTTGAGAGAAAGCTCCCAAGAGTGTGTTGATGTCATGAAAATGCAGACCCGTGGTGGGCTCGTCGAAGATGAAGAGAGTGGGCTCGCTGCGCTCAAGACTCAAATAGTACGCAAGTTTCACTCGCTGATTCTCGCCGCCTGACAGGGTGGAAGAGGGCTGGCCCAGCTTGATGTAGCCCAAACCCACGTCTTGAAGAGGCTGCAAACGCCGCACCACCTTCTTGTCGCCTGTGGTCGTGAAGAAGTCGATGGCTTGGTTCACGGTCATGTCGAGCATGTCGCTGATGGTCCGGTCGTGATAAGTCACATCAAGCGCGTTGTGACTAAACCGCTTGCCGTGGCAGGCCTCGCAAGGCAACGTGATATCGGCCATAAACTGCATCTCGATGGTGATGGTTCCCTCGCCCTTGCACTCTTCGCACCGTCCACCCGGAGAATTGAACGAGAAGAATCCCGGGCCATATCCCATTTGCTTGGCCAGTTGCTGCTGGCTGAAGATGGCGCGTATTTCGTCGAATGCTTTCAGATAAGTGGCCGCGTTGCTTCGAGAACTTTTCCCGATGGGGTTTTGATCAACCATCTCCACGTGCAAAACACTGTCTAAGTCGCCTGCGAGCGATGAAAATGCACCCGGCGCATCGGCCGCGTTGCCCAAGTGTCGGCACATGGCACGATACAGGATGTCGCACACCAGTGTGCTCTTTCCGCTGCCGCTCACTCCGGTGACCACCGTCATAACCTGCAGCGGGAAGGTCACATCGATGCCTTTGAGGTTGTTCTCAACGGCTCCACACACCTTGATGGCATTGCGCCAAGGCCGCCTGCGCTTGGGTACGGCCACCGACAACGCGCCGGTTAAATACTGCGCGGTGTAGCTGCGCTGGGCTTCCGACAAATGTTTGAATGTGCCCTGATAGATCACTTCGCCACCGTTTCGCCCGGCATTCGGACCAATGTCAATCACATAGTCGGCGGCCCTCATGATGTCGCGGTCATGCTCCACCACGATAACGGTGTTGCCGAGCTGTTGCAGCATCTTCAGTACATGTATCAGCTTCTCAGTGTCGCGGGAATGCAGGCCGATGGATGGCTCGTCCAGAATATATACCGAACCTACCAACGAACTTCCCAACGACGTGGCCAAATTGATGCGCTGACTCTCTCCACCGGAGAGTGTGGACGACACGCGGTCGAGCGTAAGATAGCCGAGGCCCACCTCGACCAAAAATGCCAGACGACTGCGAATCTCGGTGAGGAGTCGCTTGGCTATGGCGGCATCTTCGCCA
>JAFVCX010000090.1 GCA_017478855.1 Muribaculaceae bacterium
CCCATGGCCGACAGGATGATGCGGTCGGGAGTGACATACTGCGAGTTGTGCAGCTTGATGTTGTTGGGACCCTCGACTGTGGGAACGTAGGTGAAGGCGCTCTCGGCGGCCGCACCGGGCATGCCGGTGATTTCCTTGTTGACCACGTGAGTGTAAGCAGCCATCAGGCTGATCCAGTCGGCGGGGCGAGCATTCAAGGTCACGTTGGCAGTCCAACCGTAACCCTTGCTGGTGTTCTCGAGCACGAAAGCCTTGGTGGCAGTGCGGAATCCGGCAGGATAGATGGGGCGGTTGTCGGCACCATTGAAGCGGGCGAAGCCAGCCACGCTGGGGATACTCCAGTCGCTGATAGTGGCCGCCTTGACGGTCTTGCTGAAGATACCCTCGACAATCGCGGTGAAGGGGAACGACACGGGAATCGTGTAGTCTACTGCCAAAGAGGTCTTCCACACCATAGGCATCTTGTATTTCTTGTCCACTGCCGAAATCGACGAGGGAACGGTTCCATCTTCGGGTTTAACCGTGCTGGGATAGCCCATAGCGAAGAGCTTTTCTTGCAGGGCAGCGATGGTTGCATGGCCATTGGCGTCGGTCACCAGACCGCCGGCGAATTGGTTCATGTCGATGTAGCGGTTGCCGCTGGCATCGGTAGTGTAGGCACCAACGTAGTTCTCATAGCCTCTGGTGGCCTTGCCGGTCTTGGCATCCCACACCTTGGTGCTTGAGCTCAAAGCGGCTTGATACTGCACCATACCGCCATTGGTGGGCATGTTGGTGAAGAACACGAGGGGCAGACGACCCGAGAAGAGGCCCGTGCCACCACGCAGTTTCAGGCTCTTGTCACCCTTCACATCCCAGCTGAAGCCCACGCGAGGCTGCACAATCAGCATGCTGTTGGGCCACTTGCCTGTGTCAATGTGACGACCGTTATAGTCAATGTCATAGATGGCCTTGTTGGTCATCAGGTCGCCATTGTTGAAGAACAGACCGTCGAAACGCAGACCATAGGTCAACTTGAAGCGGCGGGTGATGTTCCACTCATCTTGGCCATAGATACCGGCTTTGTTGAACTGTACACGTGCAGCTGGTTTGCTCTCACCGTCGTAGCCGTAGGTCAGGGCAACAATCTCGGGCACGCCGCCGTTGAGGAAGTCATCCAGCGAGCGGTAGCGGTAGTAACCTGTACCGTTGCGCATGTACTGGTTGTCGGCCATCTGGTGCTCAAACGAGAGGCCGCCCATGATTTTGTGGTTACCCAAGTAGTAGGTAATGTCATCTTTCAGGTTCCAGATGGTGTTATGCACAGCATTGTTCCAAGTGAACAATTCATAACCCAGAGCCATGTAGTTGTCGCGGTTGCCCTCGGCATCGGTCATGGTGATGTCGATGAAGGGGAACTCACTACTGTCGCTGACGCGCACGTCATCCAGCTTCGAGTAAGTGGCGAGGAACTGGTTGCTCAAGTTGTCGGTCAAGCGGCTGTTGAGGTCAAACGAGAAAGTGTGCACCAAGTTGTCCATGCCGTACATCGAGTTGGCAAAGGAGAACGACTTTTGCGAAACGCGTGCGCTGGGCATGCGTGCGCCACCGTCCATCGACGAGGCGTTGGGGGTGTTCCAGTAGCGGTTCTTGGTGTAGTTGTAGCGCAGTGCCAAGTGGTGCATCGTGTTGATGTTCCAGTCCACGCGAGCCAGCAACTTGTAGTTGTTCTGGTCGGCGGGGAATTTGGTGTAACTGCCCGTGTTGTAACCATACTTGCTCTGCACAAAATCAGAAACAGTCTTCAGGTCAGCCAGCGAGGTGCGCGACACATACTGGTCGGGGATAGCCACGCCGTTGGTCGAAGCCACCCATGCGTTGGCGATGGTGGGTTGCTTGGTCATTTCACCGTTCACAAAGAAGAAAAGTTTGTCTTTCAGCACGGGGCCGCCCACGGTAAAACCGTAGGTCGTGACCTGCTCTTTCTCGCGAGCTTGGCCAATCTGAGTGCGCTCCACAGCGTCACCGCGCATGTTCTCGTTGCGGTGGAACACGTAGGCACTGCCCTTATAGGTGTTGGTACCACTCTTGGTGATGGCATTCACACCACCGCCAATGAAGTTGGTTTGGCGCAAGTCGTAGGGCGAGATCACCACCTGCATTTCCTCGATTGCCTCGATAGAGATGGGGTTGCCGCCACCGGGCAGGTTGCTGCTCAAACCAAAGTTATTGTTGAAGTTAGCACCGTCCACAGTGAAGTTGGCCGTACGGCCGTCGGTACCGGCAAAACTCATACCATTGCCACCGTAGGGCGAGAGGCGAGTGACGTCGGTCAGGTTGCGGGTCACGGTGGGCAGATTAGAGATTTGGCCGCTCGTGATGTTGGTCGAAGCACCGGTCTTCTCGGTAGAGAACTTCGAGCCTAATGCAGTCACGACCACTTCGCCAAGCTGGTTGGCATTCACGCTCATGTCCACGTCTAAGTTGTAGGTTTCACCCAGTTGCAAAACCACGCCTTCAATCACGCGAGGCTCGTAGCCCACATACGAAATCTCAATCCGATAGGGGCCGCCGGTGCGCATACCCTGAATGGTGTAGCGACCATCCAAGTTGCTCACTGCATTGTACTTCGTGCCTGATGGCGTGTGCACGGCTTGCACAGTGGCGCCAATCATGCTTTCATTGTTCTCATCGGTCACCACACCGCTCAAGGCCGACGTTGTAACCTGCGCGTTCATGCTGAGCGCCACAAAAAGCGTCATAATGAACGACAAAAACTTGATTCTTTTAACCATGTTTTTTATTGAAAAGTTGATTAATAAATGAATTTATTTCTGAAAAAATTAAGCCACACACACCTTGTTACGGGCGAGTGCGGCGACTCATCTCTTTTGAAAACCATTGCCTATAAACGGTGGCAAACCCTTGTACATGAACATTATTCATGTTTCGCACATTCAAAGCTATGTGGGGCATGACGCACATTTGGGCAACAGCGGCTTCAAAAAACGGTGCAAAGATAGAATTTTTTCCTCTTCCACGCATCATATTTTTTGTTTTAACATCGTTAACTTAAAACGTTAAACGACTCTTCACATGCATAACGCTCCACGCATTATGCACAATTAAGAAAAAAACATTACTTTTGTCCATCATGTTTCATGAGAAAAGCCACGATTCGAGATGAAAAAGGTCACAATCTTAATCCCATGCCACAACGAGGAGCAGTCGCTCCCCATCACCTACGACCGCATAGCGGCCATGGCGGCCTCACAGCCCCAGTATGAATGGGAATTCTTGCTGGTGAACGATGGCAGCACCGATGGAACGTTGTCGCAAATGCGCCAGCTGCGCCAGCGCGACACGCGGGTGTGCTACATAGACTTATCGCGCAACTTCGGTAAGGAGCGAGCCATGCTGGCCGGCTTTGACCACGCCAGCGGTGACTGTATGGTTATCCTTGATGCCGACCTGCAAGATCCGCCTGAAGTTGTGCCGCAAATGCTGCAATATTGGGAAAAGGGATACGACGACGTGTATGCCCGACGCACCACGCGAGGCAAAGAGTCGTGGCTGCGCAAGAAGCTGTCGGTGACCTACTATCGGCTGCTGCAACGCATGTCGCAAGCCGACGTGTTGCAAAACGTGGGCGACTTCCGGTTGCTTGACCGCCGTTGCATCGAGGCACTGAAAACTCTGCGCGAGCAAGAGCGCTACACAAAAGGCTTGTTTGCTTGGATTGGTTATCGCAAATGCGAAATCACCTTTGAGCGCGGCGACCGTGTGGCCGGTCAAAGCAATTTTGGGTTGATGAAACTACTGAAGTTGGGAGTGGATGGCATCACCTCGTTTTCAACCGCGCCTTTACGCATCAGCACCGTGCTGGGATTGGTGGTGTCGCTGGCCACATTCTTCTATATGTGCTATTTCTTGGTCAAGACATGGGTGCTCGGCGACCCCGTGCAGGGCTTTCCCACCCTGATTGTGGTGATGCTGTTTTTGGGCGGTGTGCAGCTGCTCTCTTTGGGAATCATCGGTGAATATTTGGGCCGCATTTTCAACGAAACCAAGCACCGGCCCGTGTATCTCATTCGCGAGAAGGAGGGCGTGTAGCGACCATGCGGCATTGCGCACAACACATTCAGGCCCACCGAGGATATTACTGGGGACTTGCCGTGGCCGCATTCATCTTCTTGCTGATGAATGCGTTAACCACCATGAAGGGTGATGAATATGTTTTCTCGCTCATGCCCGGCGACATGAGCAGGCGATGTGCCACGCTGGCCGATTATGTGCGCAGCGTACCCTTTTTTTTCATCGATAACGATGGCCGTGTGGCCGACATGGCCGAACGGTTCACCATCAGCTTGCTGGGCAAGCCGGTGTTCAATGTAATGAACACGCTCATCTTCATCATTTTCGTTGAGCTTATCCACACCCTTGCCGCATGCCGGCGCTCGGTAGCTTCGCTTGCCGCAGTTGCGGTGGCTTTGCTCTTTTTCTTTCCTTATCCGGGCGAAACCATGATGTGGATGGCCGGTTCATTCAACTATCTGTGGTCGGTCACCTTGACACTCTGCCTGCTCTGGTTGTTATTGCTCTGGCGCGGCCGTGCCAATTCCGGGTGGCGACACGTCGTTGTGTGTGTCGCCGCATTTGTGGCCGGAGGCTTCAACGAAGCCACTTCGACAGCGTTTCTTGCCGGGCTTGCGCTATGGCTCGCTTTGCATCCAAAAGATTTTCGTTCAGTGATGGGCACAGCCTTTGTGGGTTATCTTGCCGGTTTGCTTCTCATCATGGCTTCACCGGCATTGTGGGCGCGACTTGCGGGAGGCCACTCGGTTAACCTGAACCTTTCTTTGTGGCAAATGGCGAGCCGCCGGGTGCTCATGCTCGGTTACATGACGTTGCGATTCATCACCCCGCTGGCGGCATGGGGCATCGTGCTGACGCAGTGGCGGCAAAAGGGTTGGCCCAGCGTGAAAAACGACTTGCCGATTTGCCTGCTTGCCGGCGCAACGGTGGCGGCGCTAACCTTCGGCATGGTCATTGAGAGGCCTTATTCTTTCTATGTGTCGCTGGCCATGGTCATTGTTTTGCGATGGGCCGGCACATGGCTGGCCACCGCAGGTAAGCCGCAACGCATCTTGATGTATGGTTTATGCGTCACTGTATTCACGGCCAGCCTATGGTATTTGCCCCAAATCAGAACTTATCAGAAATATGACCGGCAAGTGATCGCCGCCATCCAGTCGGGGCCCAAGCAATGCATCTTGCCCGCGCGGCAATCGCCGGTGCGCTGCCGGTGGGTTGTGCCCGATGTGCATGACAACGAACAATATCACTGCGCCTATCGCGCCATCTATGCCAAATATTTCGGCAAGGACAATGTGCAATTTTTGCCTCAACCGCTTTACGCCCGTTATGTGGCGGGGCAACTACTCGACGGAGCCATCCAAGCGCCCTTTGTGAGCAGCGACACCACCACAGCATCCACTGTATGGGCCATACCCGGCCAGCCCTATGCACTCATCGCGGTGAACGACACCACCGCTCTGGGAGATGGCTATGGAAAGTTGCTTTGCGACAATGCCGAGCAGGTGTGGGGAGATGCCGCCACACGGCGCAAACTCATTGGCACATATTTAGACTACATCCCCTTCCGTCCCTATTATTTATTGGCCGACGGGAAACCTTACTTTGTGGTCACCGGCGAGCTGACCGACCATGTGAAAGGAATTGAGATGAGCTTGCACTGTTATGGCGACTGGACGTGGCGCGATGTGACTTTTACCCGACCGAATGCAAAGACATCATGAAAGAACAGTGGGATAAAATTATCATAGGAATCGACCCGGGCACCAACGTCATGGGCTATGCCCTGCTGGGCATCAAAGGCAAGCAGGCTTCTATGATTGTGATGGGCGTGCTCAAGCTCAACCCCATTGAGGACCACTATATGCGCCTGCACCGCATTTTTGAGCGAGTCACCATGCTTATCGACGAGTTCCTGCCCGACGAGATGGCCATCGAGGCTCCTTTCTTCGGCAAAAACGTGCAGTCAATGCTCAAACTGGGACGCGCACAAGGCGTGGCCATGGCCGCGGCACTCAATCATGAGGTGCCCATTGCCGAATACGAGCCACGAAAAATCAAAATGTCAATCACAGGCAATGGAGCCGCCAGCAAAGAGCAAGTGGCCGAAATGTTGCGACGCACGCTTCATTTGACCGACGAGCAGATGCCGCAGCTGCTCGATGCCACCGACGCGCTTGCTGCCGCGTTATGCCATCATTACGAGAGTCAGCGGCCTTTTGGCTCGCACGCGCACTCATCGTGGAAAGATTTTATCGCCCATCACCCCGACCGTGTGAAAAAGTAAAAAAACGACCCGTTTTCTTGACTCCACAAAACTTCGCTGCGCAAGTCATACGCACAAAAATAGGCCGGATTCACATCCAGCCTATTTCAGTGAAAATTTTAAACCCAATGTCATGGTATTATAAAAAACAAGCCTAAAACATTCTGTTTTACTGTAGCAAATAGAATTTTGCTACTGCAAAAATACGACCTTTCTCCTGCAGCACAAAATTTAGCCACATTTATTTGAGTTCTTTATCGTTTTTTTGCTTTTTTTATCTACCGTAGGCAGGAACATGCCTAAACAGAGCCGTGAACAAACGTCGGCCCAAGAAAGAGCAAACAATCCCCGCCTTGTTTTTGAGTCGCACCCGCGCATCGGCCAAGCAGCCCATGCGCAATGTCTTGATGCCGTCCCAGCAACGCCGCGACACGTCTTCAAAGCCTGCCTCGTCCGCACACAAAAGCAAGAGGTTGAAGCTGGCGCTCAAGCGGCGGCTGCGCACCGCCGGCAGCAAGCCGGCATCCTCTGCGCTCACTCGTTTCTCAAGCGCGTCAAGAATGTCGAGCACATCGGTGCGCCGGCGGCTCATTCGCTTGGTAATGCTTCCGGCACGAAGGCGGTAATCATACAACTCATCAGGAATAACGGCCACCTTATTCACTCGGCACATAAGTGGGTATATCACCGCCAAGTCCTCATAGAGCAACCCCTTGGGGAATCGGATGTTTTTCCAAAATTCGCTTTTGAACATTCTCCAGCAAGCCGAGTGGTTGAAACCCTTGCGCTGATAAAGCATCCTTTGCAGAGCATCGCGCCCAGAATAAATCGTGGGCGGCACCCCGTCAGCCAGTGGTGGCGTAGGCGGCACCGTTTCGTCAAACGACCGCCAGCCACACATGGCCACATCGGCCTCGCTGCAAAGCAAGGCAGCGAGCAGCCTCTCAACATAGCGAGGATGCACCATGTCATCACCGTCAATCATCACCACGCAGTCGCCAGTCATCACATCGAGGGCGGCATTGCGGGCATCACTCAGTCCGCCGTTGGGCTTGTGAATGACACAGATGCGCGAATCACGAGTGGCATACTCGTCACAAATGCGGCCACTGCCATCGGTGCTGCCATCATTCACCAGCAAAACCTCCAAGTCGCGATGCGTTTGCGCCACTATGCTGTCAAGACATTGCGCGATATATTGCTCCACATTGTAAACCGGAACAATTACACTCACTCGATGATTTGCAGCACTGGCAACGGGTGTCATAGCAACGGAGAGTTCAATTCATCACACGACTTTCCACTCAAAGCCGTCCTTCGTGTCTTTCACGTCGAAACCGGCTTCTTTTAGGCGGTCGCGAATCAAGTCACTCGTAGCCCAATCTTTATTGGCTTTGGCCTGACTGCGCACCTCCAGCAACAAGTCCACCGCTTTACGATAAGGATCCAAATTCACGCCCGCACCATTTCCTGCGCTCTCATCACGCACGCCCAGCACGTCAAACAGATAGGTTTCAAACGTCTGTTTCAACCCGTCGATATCGCTTTGCGAGAGAGTGGCATTGCCGTCGTTCACCTGATTGATGAGTTTGCACGCGTCAAACAGTGCGGCTATCACCATAGGCGTGTTGAGGTCGTCGTTCATCGCGTCGCTGCAACGTGCGGCAAAATCGGGCACTTCCACGCTGCTTGTTTCTGTTCCCTTGAGCGCGAGCAGGCGATGCCAGCCATCCATCATGCGCTCATAGGCCTTTTCGGCGGCTTGCAAAGCGTCATTTGAGAAGTCCACTGTGCCACGATAATGAGCCTGCAAGATAAAGAACCTGATGGTCATGGGTGAATAGGCCTTGTCCAGCTTGGGATGATTACCGGTAAAGAACTGTTCCAGCGTGATGAAGTTGCCCAGCGATTTGCCCATTTTCTGGCCCTCGATAGTGATCATATTGTTATGCATCCAGTAGCGCACCATATCGTCGCCCTGACTGGCCACCGCTTGGGCAATTTCGCACTCATGATGGGGAAACACCAAGTCCATGCCTCCACCGTGAATGTCAAAGTGCTTGCCCAAATACTTGCGGCCCATGGCCGTGCACTCGCAGTGCCAGCCCGGGAAACCGTCGCTCCATGGCGACGGCCAACGCATGATGTGCTCAGGTTGCGCTTTTTTCCACAAAGCGAAGTCAGCCTGATTGCGCTTCTCGCCCACTCCGTCAAGTTCCCGGCTCGCATCTTTGGTTTCGTTCAAGCTGCGACCGCTCAACTTGCCATAATGGTGGTCTTTGTCATATTTCTCCACATCAAAATACACGCTGCCATTGCTTTCATAAGCATAACCGTTGTCAAGGATTTCCTGCACCAGTTGCTCTTGTTCAATGATGTGGCCGGTGGCGTGCGGCTCAATGCTGGGAGGCAACACACCCAGCATTTCCATGGCTCGGTGGTAGCGGTTGGTATAATACTGAGCCACCTCCATGGGTTCCAGCTGTTCTAACCGGGCTTTTTTCGCGATCTTGTCTTCGCCCTCATCAGCGTCATGCTCCAAATGGCCCACATCGGTGATGTTGCGCACATAGCGCACCTTGTAGCCCAAGTGAAGCAGGTAGCGAAACAGCACATCAAAAGTGATGGCCGGCCGGGCATGTCCCAAATGAGGGTCGCCATACACCGTAGGGCCACACACATACATGCCCACACGCCCCTCATGCAAGGGCACAAACACCTCTTTGCGCCGCGAAAGCGTGTTATAGATATATAATGCGTCCATAATTATCCAAAAGTCGTGTCACCTAATTAGTTCGTCACCTCGCAGGAAGCGTCACGCTTGTCCTTTGGGCAGCGGGAAGTTCACAATACCACCGTTGTTGCCGGCGTTGGGCGTACGTTGCACGATTTCGCCAAAGGTTGCCTCATACTTGCGAATATTCTCGTTCAGAGCCACCAGCAGTTGCTTGGCATTCTCAGGTGTCATGATGATGCGGCTCTGCACACGGGCCTTCGGGGTGTTGGGCGCAAGCAAAATCATATCGAGAAAGAAATCGTTGGGCCCATGAGTGATCACCGCCAAGTTGGCATAGCGGCCCTGCATTTCGTCGGCCGGCACTTCAATTTGAATTTGGTTTTGGTTCTGATTGTCGTTTGCCATAATATCTTTTATTTTCGTGTTAATATTGTTGTTTTTCAAAATAAAAATGACTTTCACCGCCGCGCACAGTGTCATTCACCGTCACACACAGCGCTCGACACGACGGCCGGCTCCACGCGTTTCCCACAAAGAACGAGGCATAAGCGTCGCGCCAGTGGTAAGTGACATCGCCACGCGTGTTGTTCACGAGATAACATTGCACGGTATCGGCTTGTGCCGTGGCTCTGTCGAGCAGCAGATAAAAGTGGCGAGGTGTTCCCGTGAATTGCACCTGCAACCGCATGTTGATGTAATCGCCCGTGCGCCACATGCTGCGCAACTTCACCGGTTCCATTTGCGCGGTGTAGTAGGCCAGCGGTTGCACGGCATAGCGCAGAGAGTCGGTCGTGATGCTTGAACAGGCATACACTGTGATGCGTCGCCGGTCACCCGTTTCATTGGCATTTTGCCAGTCATAGCGCAGCAAGGCCCGCTGCCCGATGGCCACATTCACCTCGGTGCCACGGTCGGCCATTAAATCCAAAGCCGACGAGTCGTTGCGTCGCAGCAACTCAAAGTGCACGCCGTCATCGGCCGCGCCACGATAGGTCACCACATCAAGGCGGTAGTCCGTGTAGCGACGCGCCACATCGTCATCATCGGTGCAGCTCCAAAGCACACCGGCAACGAAAAGGAGTATCACTATGAACGGGGCCGCTTTCATTCTCACACAATTAGTCCGTCTTGCATGCGCAGCACACGGTCGGCTTCGGCGGCAAGGCTCTCGTCATGGGTCACAATAACAAAGGTTTGCTGCATCTCATCGCGCAGCTGGAAAAATAGTTTATGCAACGCCTGTTTGTTGGCGGTGTCAAGGCTTCCACTCGGCTCATCGGCCAGAACCACTTGTGGCCTATTAATGAGAGCCCGTGCCACAGCCACCCGCTGGCGCTCACCGCCTGAAAGCTGCGAGGGTTTGTGGTCAAGCCGCTCCTCCAAGTGCAAGTAGCGCAGCAGTTCGCGCGAGCGTTCAAAAGCGGCTTCGCGTTTCTCTCCGCCTATGAGTGCCGGTATCGCCACGTTTTCGAGCGTGGTGAATTCAGGCAACAGCTGGTGAAACTGAAACACAAATCCGATGTTGCGATTGCGAAAACGTGACAGATCTTTGCCGCGCAGGCGCAGCACATCGGTATCGACATAGCGCACCGTTCCGGCATCGGGGCGGTCGAGCGTGCCTATGATTTGCAGCAACGTGGTTTTGCCTGCGCCGCTGGGGCCCACAATGGTCACCACCTCGCCGCGGCCTATGCTCACGTCCACGCCGCGCAGCACCTCCAAATCGCCATATCGCTTCACTATGTTTTTTGCCTCAATCATGCAAGCGTCGTTTTTTAATCATGCAAAGTTAGCGTTTTTTTAGCAATCGCATCGCAAATAGCCACCCAACTTTTCATGTGACACCCATTTTTATAAAAACATTGGGTTTTATTTGTGTGCAAATCAAAAAATGAGTATCTTTGAAGCCTGTTTATACTTCAACCACAACGACAAAACCATGAGAGGAAAAATGAAATTCGGCCTGAATATCCCCACCCG
>JAFVCX010000091.1 GCA_017478855.1 Muribaculaceae bacterium
CATGCCCATTTGGTCGCCTTTCACGCGGTCGAAGCCTTGCGCCGCGCCTTTGAGGCCGCGAAAGATGTTTCCGCCGCCAATGACGATGGCCACCTGCACGCCGGCCTGCACCAGTTCCTTGATTTGCTCGGCATATTGGCGGGTCCGCTCAGGGTCGATGCTGCTGCCCTGCCCGGCGGCCAGCGACTCCCCACTCAATTTCAGTAAAATGCGGTTATAAATCGGTTTCATAGTTTCAAGAGAGCATAATGAATTGTGTAAACATGCAAAATTACAATTTTAATCGCACACACGCCGGTTTTCACCGCAAAAAATGTCAATTATTTTTGGTCATCACATTTTTTGACGTATTTTTGCGACCATCAAACAATGCTACACTTATGTTCAAAAAAATCATATTTTTGGCCCTTGCCATCGCGCTGCTCGCCACCGCGGCTTGCGACAAAGTGAACAACAAAGAGGTGCCGGCCTACACCGTGCGCCTCAACTTGAGCACTTATGCCTTGTGGAACACCTATGGTGTGGCCGGTGTGGGCGATTATCGATTCTTCAGCCGGCCCAAGCAGCTGCCGGCCAATTTTCCCTATAACGCCAACACCTACACCGGCTATGGCGGCGTGCTGCTCATCATGGGCCTCAACTCGGCCTCGGGCAGCTACGAGCCGATAGCCTTTGATGCCGCGTGCCCTGTGGAGAACTCCATGGATGTGGTGGTGGGCATCGATGCCACCAACTTCGATGCCGTTTGCCCCAAATGCGGCTCCCACTACGACGTGCTCATGGGAGCCGGCGGCCCCAAGAGCGGCGTGGCCCACAGCAGCAAGTATGGGCTGCGCAACCTTGTGGTGCGTGCCTCGCAAAGCGGCGGCTACATCATCACCAGCTACTGAGGAGGGGAAAAAACGGGTGCGGCAGGAAGAAACCGCGCCGCCATGCGCGCCGCGTTTGCATCGGCGCATGGCGAAAAAATATTGATTATTCATTGCCAATTATCAATTATTTCTTACCTTTGCAGCGCATTTGCCGCCCGGATGGTGGAATCGGTAGACACGAGGGACTTAAAATCCCTTGGCCATTGCGGCTGTGTGGGTTCAAGTCCCACTCCGGGTACCTCAAAATCAGCTTGCATGCTCATGGTCTTCACCGTGGGCATGTTTTGTTTCATGCTTTCTCCAAGACCCGGTCCCGGGAAGCCGGCCAGCAACAAAAAAAGGGTGCGGATGCATTGTTTCACAACAACGCATCCGCCAATTTTTAGAGTATGAGAAAATTTACTTTATTTCCAATTCTTTACCATTAACCCTAAAATGAAACCTGAAAAAACTTTTATCTTCGTAAAACCACCGCAAATATAATACATTTTTCTCTAATTGCAAGAAAATTTTCAATAAAATGAAAGTTTTTCTGCAAATTTTATGCAAAATCATAATTTTTTGAGCAAAATTTGCGTCAATTCGGGCGAGCAAAACCTCGTCTAACAGATTTCTCACATCGCCGCACACACTTTCAGATTCCTCGTCGTTCGGCACCCCGCCAACCGCTCTGCCGCCTTCATTTCATTTCACAAAATCCTCTGTCGCGCATTTCACACCGAAAACGGTTGCTCCACTATACCGAAACAAGTAGTTTTGAGGATGATAGGTGATTTTTATGGATGTTTTGTTTGGAATTATTTGGAAATGAGAAGTATATTTGCAACGAAGTTTTTAATTAGGGAAAAATCTATTAAATCATATCATAATGAGCAACCCCAACATCGAACTAACATCGAGAGAACTTGAGGTGCTTGAGTTGCTGTCGAAAGGTTTGAGCAGTAAGGAAATTTCCGACAAGCTGTTCATTTCGGCTAATACTGTAGAGTATCACCGCAAGCAGTTGCTGCGTAAAACGGGTAGCCGCAATGCCGCCCAACTTGTAGGTTTAGCTTACCGCATGCGACTACTCCCCCTTGGTGACTGAATCAATCGTCACTTGGTTCACAACCGTTTCTCCCCCTCTCTATAACGGGAGAAACACCAGCAGATACGTTCCGTGCGGCGCATTCTCGCACTCACAACCATCACTTGCCACGTGCCGGTGCCTTTTATGGCCCGTTCACGTGGCAAGCGTTTTCAGGCCGCCTAAGGCTCTTTCTGCCCTTTGGTGGAGGGTTAGTTTCTTTTAGCCTATAAGTTTCTTCACGCGGGGCGCGAGGGCTATCAGAGTGACCATGGTGCACAACGCCATCAGGGCAAATGCGAGATCCATCACACTCACCAGCGTGTTGAGCGGCATCACGGCGGCCACCACAATCATCACGAGATAGTAGTAGTTATAATACTTCGCATTCTTGGCACCAAACAAGTAATTGGTGCATTTTTGGCCGTAATAAGAATAAGAGAACATGGTGCTGAAAGCGAAGAAAAACAAGATCACCAGCAGCAGATATTGGCCTATGGGGAGCAGCGACTCAAAGGCGTTGAGAGCCACGCTCAAGCCTTGCGCCGAGTTGATTGAGCCGGTAGAGAAATGACCTGTGAGAATCAGCGGAATCGCCGTGAGGGTGCAAACCAACCCGGAGTCGATGGCCGGTCCCAGCATGGCAATGTGGCCCTCGCGCACGGGGTCGGTGTTGGCCGACGCGCCATGCATCATCGAAGCCGTTCCCACGCCCGCCTCGTTCACCATGGCGGCACGCCGCGCACCGGTCAGGGCCACAAAAGTGAAGGCTCCCAAACCGGCCTTGAAACTGAAGGCCTCGGTCACGATGAGTTTGAACACATGCGGAATCTCACCGATGTGCCACACCACAATCACAAGCACCAGCACCATGTAGAGGCACACCATAAAGGGCACCACGCGCGAGGCGATGGCGGCAATGCGGCGTATGCCGCCCAAAATCACCGCTCCCACAATGAGCATGATGATGCACCCGAGGGCAAAACGCACCGGTGTGCCGGCACCCAGTCCCATGGGCGTGGTGATGACGGTGGTCACCGCCTCCACCAGCTGGTTGGCCTGCATGAAGCAAAGCGTGCCCACCAGCCCAAAGATTGAGAAGGCCACGGCCATCCAGCGCCACTTGCGACCCAATCCCTGCGTGATGATGTACATGGGGCCGCCTTGCACTTCACCGGCACTGTCGGTGCCCTTATACATGATGCTCAAAGCCCCCTCGAAGAACTTGGTCGACATGCCCACGAGCGCGCTCACCCACATCCAGAAGATGGCTCCCGGGCCACCCACCGAAAGGGCTATCGCCACACCCGCAATGTTGCCCATGCCCACCGTGGCGGCAATGGCGCTGAGCAATGCCTGCACCGAGCTGATCTGGCCGCGACCGCTCTGCTCGGCCTGTTTCTCGCGCAGCGCGCGCAGCGCCTGTGGTAGATGCCTGATGCTGATGCCGCGCGAGTAGAAAAACAAAAACAGTCCGCCGCCTATCAGCAGAAGAAATTCAGGATAGCCACACACGGCATCGCTGGCCGCGATGATCCATTGGCTCATAGTGTCTAAAAATGTGTTCATGACGTTTCTTGATGGTGAGTGAGCGTGCAGGCGAGGGCTTGGTGCCTCTCTCCCCTGCCCTTAATTGTTTCCGTTCTGATAATCTCTATATCGGTTACCTGTGTAGGTGTTGTTGTTAAAGCCGTTGGTGTTAAACTCGTCGTCCTCCTCGTCTTCGTCAAGGTCGCCTTGTTTGTCGCCTTTCTTCTTCAGGTTTTTATTCTGCTCCGGCTTGTTGCGCTTAATGGCATCGGGCTTTTGCAGGTCGAGGGCGGTTTCATAGATGTTCCAGCTCAAATCGAGGTCCCAATTACGGCGCAGCCTCATGGATTTGGGATAATAATACACTTCTTCGGGCTGCAAGTGCTGCAAGAAGTTGCCGGTGTCCCACTGCCCGTTGTCGTTGGCATCGAGCACCAGCCGCGCATAATAAGTGCCGGGCGACACGTTGTCGAACACCACTTTGCCACCCACGACCGGCTCTTGCCGCGCCACTTTGTCGCCGCTGAGCAACTGCACAAACGCCGCGCCGCTTGCGCCCGTCACAGTGAGTTTCAGGTTGGCATAATATTCCAGCGGCCGCACCTTCACCTCTTGCGTCATGGGTTTACAGCCCAATCCGGTGATGGAGGTGATGGCGAGCGAATCCACCACCAGCCGGTAGGCGCTGTCGGGCTTCAACTGCATGGGCAGCATGTAGTCCATCACGCTCCACGGCTTCACGCGTTGCAGGGCAGGTGCTCCGGCCACCGGTTGCCACACCGAGTCCACCATCACTTCCACGCGCACTCCGCCGGCATCGATTTGCGCGATGGGCTCGGTGGCGGTGATGCGCAGCGTGTCGCGCACGTCGGCCACAGATTGAGGCAAAATGCTCACATTCAGAAACTTCACTTCGGCCGAATCGCGCCGCAGCTCTTCCAATTCATATTCCTCATCCTCACTGAGTGTCTTGCCTTGCTTTTGTTTGCCCTCGAGCTGGGCGATGCGCTTGTCGCGCCGTTCTCGCTCTTTTTGCGCTTCGGCCTCGGCCTTGCGTTGCGCACCGCTCTTGCGGTAGGCAAAAGTGAGGGTATCGGTTGTCCAAGCTATACTGTCGTCGGTGCCTGTGCGCAGGTAGTCCATCGCCACCACGAGGGTGTCGGTCTTAGTGAGCGTAGGGTCGGTAATCCAGTAAAACAGAGAGTCTTGCGCCTCGCCACGCTCCAGCGTGTACCAGTCATCGCCCATCACCGGCGGTTGGAGCAGGCGCAGGCGCGGCAAGGTGTCGGTCGGGGCCGAGAACAGCACATGCAGCCGACCGGGTGTCGGGCGTTCCGTTTTTTTCAGATAAAGCGAGCGGTAATTTTCGTTAAACATCATCAGCAGCACGTCGTTGGGCAAGAAATCGGTGTGCGTGGCCACCCGCACCGTGTCTATGCGGTGGTCAAAGGTGAAAATTGTGTCGCTCGATTCAAAAGTGCTCACCGTGGGCACAATCACCTCGTTGAGAAAAGCGATGTCCTCGGTGCGCGACATGTGGTAGTCGCCATCCATATCGGCCAGCGCATACACGCGGTAGCTGCCCGGCTTGAGGTTGCGCAGCGTGAAGCGGCCACGGCTGTCGGTGCGCGTGATGCGTTCAAAAGGCTGGCGCGTGAAGGCCGTGTCGTCCAGATTGCTGTGCACGCCCACCAGCATCCATTGCATAGGCTCCAAGTCGCTGGCACGCAACACCATGCCAGAGATTTGCAGCGTGTCGAGGGTTGAGCCAGTGGCAAACGAGAATGCAAGCCCGTCCATCGGGTTGCCCTCATTGTTGTCCTCTATGGCGTTGGCAAAGTCTATCGTGTAGGTGGCATCGGGCAGCAGTTCGTCGCGCAGCTCCACCACCACTTTCTTGCCCAGCGATTTGATGATGGGTTGCTGTTTTTGCAAGGGCGATACCGTCACCTTTTTTTGCTGGTCTTTGACGTTCACAATCTCGTCAAAAGCAATCTCGATGCGGCGGCCTTTCACATCGGTCTGCCCCTGTGCGGGCGAGGTGCGCAGCACGCGGGGCGGCGTGTAGTCGCGCGGTCCGCCTTCGGGCGAACCGATGTTGGCACACGCATAGAGCACGCATGCCGCCACCACCGTCATCAATATGTGAGCTATGCGCCTCACCGTCAGGAAACCACGTTCATGGCGTGTCCTTCGAGGAAGGCCACATAGTTTTCTTCAATCACTTTCATGAGCCGCACGCGGGCCTCGGCGCTGGCCCAAGCGATGTGGGGCGTGAGATAGCAGTTGCGGGCCGTGAGCAGCGGGCTGTCGGCTCGTGGTGGCTCCGTGGCCATCACGTCGAGTCCGGCTGCCTGCAGGTGGCCGCTGTTCAGAGCGTCGGCGAGGGCTTGCTCGTCCACGAGAGGCCCGCGGCTTGTGTTGAGCAAAATGGCATCGGGCTTCATCAGGGCCAGCCGCTCGCGGTTCACCATGCCGCGCGTGTCGTCGGTGAGCGGGCAGTGCAGGCTCACCACGTCGCAGCTGGCAAACAGGTCGTCGAGGCTCGCCGCTTTCTCGATGCCGGCAGGCAGCTCCTCGGGGCGTTTGCTTGTGTGGGCGCTCACCGCCATCCCGAAGGCCTGTGCGATGCGGGCCACCGCGCTGCCTATCTGTCCGAATCCCACGATGCCCATGCGCTTGCCGGCCAGCTCGGTGAGCCGCGTGTCGGTGAAGCTGAAGTCGGGGCAACGGCTCCACATGCCGTCGCGCACCTCATCGGTGTAGTGCTGCACTTGGCAGCAAATGTTCAGCAGGTGGGCAAAGGCCAGTTGCGCCACACTGGGTGTGCTGTAGGCCGGCACGTTGGTCACCGTGATGCCCAGCTCACGGGCCGCTTTCACGTCCACGATGTTGAAGCCGGTGGCCAAGATGCCTATATACTTCAGCCGGGGCAACTTGCTCATGATTTCGCGCGTAAGCACCACCTTATTAATAAATAAGGCGTCGGCCTCGGCCGAGCGTTCCACAATCAGCTCTTCGGGAGTGCGGTCGTGAATCGTGCAGTGTCCCAAGCGGCGCAGCCCGTCCCACGACAGGTCGCCCGGATTACTCGTGTAAGCGTCAAGCACAACGATGTTTCTGCTCATAGTTCGTTGGTTTTTAGGGGTTGTGTGGGTGCCGTGCGGGCCGCCCACGTTTTATCAGGCGCAAAATTAACTAAAAATCTTGAATATCTCGCCTGCCGGCAACAAAAGCCGCCATTTTCTTCCTCGGCGGCGCGCAAAAGGCCCTGCCGGCTCACCTTTTTTCTTCTTTTGGTCACTGGTGCGTCACTCAGCGCGATGAACCACCCCATTAGCCCGCCTAAAATCCATAACATCTTCACTCCCATTTAACGCACTGAAAACCAATGGAATTAATTATCCCTTAAAATAAAAGACAATTAAAAATGCTGATTACCAGTCCGAAGTAACTAAAACAAACATTATTGAGAACTCTATTGGGAATTATTTTTCAATTTGGCTCAAATGAAGGAAAAATCAGTAACTTTGCACTTTCTAAAAATGTGTATTCCTCTATCAAGAATGGCAGATAAAATTTCAAGTAGCGTTACAAATGTCGCATTGCTGGCAGCCGACAACAATGTTGCTGTGGCTTCCATACAAGGTAAAATAGCGTTAGTTCGTGGCCAGCATGTGCTTATTGACAGGGATTTGGCTCAACTATATGGAGTGGAAGTTTCTCAAATGAATAGACAGGTAAAACGAAATATCGAACGCTTTCCTGAAGATTTTATGTTTCAACTAAGCAAAGAAGAATATGAAAGTTTGAAATGCCAAAATGGCATCTCAAACGGGCGCGGGGGCGATCGTCGCCTTCCAAATGCGTTCACTGAGCAGGGAATAGCTATGCTTAGTGGTCTACTCAGAAGCGAGATAGCCATTCAAACAAACATCCTAATTATGCGTGCTTTCGTTGCAATGCGTCGATTCCTTTCCGCCAATGCTCAAATATTTCAGCGTCTTGATCGCATTGAGGTCAAACAACTTGAAGACAGCCAATGGAAAGTAGAAACCGATGCCAAGATAGATGCCATTCTTGATATGATCGAGGAGAAATCGCCAACGCCTTCGGCAGAGCAAATTTTTGCCACAGGTTGTATATGGGACGCTTGGCAATTTGTATCGGACTTGATACGCAATGCTAAGAAGCGAATAATCCTTATTGACAATTTTGTAGATGAACGCGTACTCACCTTATTGTCAAAACGAGCTGACGGTGTCACAGCTACCATTCACACACGCTACAATCAGCCTTTTTTGTTGGATTTGGAAAAACATAATCAACAATATCCCCAAATAACGTCCATCCAAATACCCCATAAACATCATGACCGATTTTTAATCATCGATGATGCGGTTTATCTACTCGGTGCAAGCGTTAAAGACATGGGCACTGGTTTGTGCGCAATTACAAAGTTAGTTACCAAGCCCAACGACATACTCGAAATGATTAGGTAATAGTTCGTTGGTTTTTAGGGGTTGTGTGGGTGCCGTGCGGGCCGCCCACGTTTTATCAGGCGCAAAATTAACTAAAAATCTTGAATATCTCGCCTGCCGGCAACAAAAGCCGCCATTTTCTTCCTCG
>JAFVCX010000092.1 GCA_017478855.1 Muribaculaceae bacterium
ACACCGTGCAAGCCGGCAAAGTGCTTCGCGTGAAATAATAAGCCTAATAGCCATCATACAGCAAAAAGGGGCTACTCCACCAATGAATGGATTAGCCCCTCTCTGTTATGCTTGTTTTGCTCTCTGCGCAGTTTTTGTATTTGAAACTTCAACATTGCTTCCCATTGCTCTCAAAAAGAGAGCAATGGGAAGCTGCCTCCGCTTAGGCTTCAGTAATTTTTTGCGGCTTACTCTTCATTCAAGCCATAAGGCACACATGTTTCATCTCACTATCATCTTCACCGAAAGATTATTATCACACCAACCCCACATTTGTCATTTTTTGACAAAACACTCCATGAAAAACGCATCAGAATGCCTTAGCATCTGAGTGAAAGCGTAAAGAAGCGGGTCGTGAGAGGATAATTCTCACGACCCGCTTATCACGAAGTTGCTCACTGCTATCAGAACACAACCTTTGTGGTAGTTATGCTGCCATCGGCATGCGTCTTAACCACGATATTCACTCCCGTGAAAGGAGTGTCGCTGTTATGGCCTGCCACATCATAGTAGACCGTCTTCACTACCAACGATGCGTCTTGGCTGGTGACATCGCGCAGAGCCGACGCTTTGGTGATGGTGAAGCGATAGGTTTTCGTCCACGAGCCCTGCGGCTGTGGTAAAGTCACACCTTCGCTCATGGCCAGCTGTGGCAAGGTGACGGTCTTGATGAGCCAAGCCTCACCCACTGATTTGCCATACACTTTTCCGTCGCGCACATATAGGTTGTCGCTATAAGTCCACTCGGTACCCGCGGGCATGCCTATGGTGATGGGATGAGCCACGCTTTGCCATGTGTCTTCTTCGTCCAAGACCGGCACGGCAGCCGCCCAGTTGGCCACCACATTGTCGCGCATGGACACCAACGTGGGATACATGCCTTCACTTGTGAGCCACAGGTCGCCTATTTGTGTGGTCACGAGTTGGCGAGTGGTCACACCCGTCGCCATCTGGTCGAGCATCTCAGCCTCAATCTGGTTCACGTCGGTGTCATAGAACGAATTGCTCACGGCATATTCTTTTCCATTGTAGTAATGGGCCAAATTGGCGATGATGCCACCCTCGCCCACACTGATTTCGCCAGCATTATAGCAGTTGTGCATTTGGAAGCCCGAATAGGTTTGCGAGTTAATGCCCGCCACCGCCGAAACCGCGTTGACCGCACCCATATTATAGCAGTCTTGGAAGATGCCATAGCCATAACCCGATACGCCGCCGGCACCGCCTAAAGCGTCGCGCTGCGGCTTATCGATTGCCGTCACGTTGCCCACGTTGAAGCACTCGCGCATCTCACCATTATTATAGCCGGCCACACCGCCCACGCCACTGCGACCTTCCACATTAGCCAAATTATAGCAACGATTTGCCACCGACTTGCGCATGATGGCCACAAAGCCACCCACGATATAGCCTGTGGCTGTCACATCGCCCACGTTGAAGCAATCATTAAATTCAATCGCATTGCCCACATCGCCAGCGAAGCCGGCCACATAGCCGCACTGCCCGGTGACTTTGCCCAAATTGTAGCAGCTGTCCACGCGAGTGACTGTGCCTTCAGCACCCTGCGCCCAACCCATAAGGCCGCCCACATAGTTTGAAGTGCCACCGGTGACCTCGCCGATATTGACACAATGGCTCATCACCGCACCGCTCTGCAATTTATTCAAGATTCCGCCCACGCTACCTTTTGCTGAGATGGGAGCTTCGTTCACGCAGCGCGAAATCACGGCCAAATCGGTCGTTGACGCTCCGGTCGTCACGATAATGCCGCCCGCACTGCTGTTGACCACAGAAATTGCGCCCAAGTTGCGGCAATCGAGCAGTTGGCTTCCGCCATAGGTGGAGCACACAATGCCCGACGCACTGCTATTAGCCTTGATGGGAGCCTCATTCACACACTGCGATATCACGCCATAGTTGCCATAGGCGATACCGGCCACACTCGAATGGGTGGTATTGATTTCGCCACGGTTCACACAGCGCGTCACTGTGCCGCCGCGCTCAACGATAGCGGCAATGCCGCCCAATGCTATGGAGGAGCATTCGAGCTGGCCCTCATTGACGCAATCGCTCACCACACCGCCATAATACACACGGCCAGCGATACCTGCACCCTGCCGATTGACCGAGATGGTGGCTCGATTGACACAGCGAGTAACCGTGCCATACACATTGCCAGCCACACCGGCACCGAAACTGTAAGGAGCCAATGTGCCGCTGGCCACCGTCAAGTCATGCACACAACCCTCTTTGCCCACTTGGCCAAAGAGTCCTCGGTTAGCGTCATAAACGCTCACATAAGTGTAATTGATATTGCTGAAACTCTTTCCATTGCCATCAAAATCGCCTTCAAACATGACGGGAGCCACCGAAACTGGCCGGTAGGCCGTCGTGCCGAAGTCAATATCATCCATCACTTTGAAATAACGGCCAGTGAAGGAATATTGTTCATCAGTGGTGAGGTGGGCCAGCAATAGCATGTCATCTTTGTCGCGAATCAAGAAAGGACTTTCAGCCGTTCCCTCGCCTTCGAAAGTCAAATTCATGGCGCGCACCGGCATCACTTTGGTATATCGTCCTATCATAGCCACCAGCGTGTCGCGCAGGGAGCCTTGCTCTTCTCCGGTCACATTCATTTCAGCTTCGTGAATGGTGAATTGCTCGGCCTTGCGCAGCGACCATTGCAAGCCATCGGCAAGACGCAAGGTGGCCGAGGTGCGCACGTCGTCGGCCGTTTGCTCGTCGGCAAACGTCACGACCATTTGGCGGTGAGCTTGTGCAGCCGGCTCATCTTTGAACGCTTTGAGCACGGGATATAGCCCGGCCGCCCAGTCATAGCGATCGGCATCCATGGCCGGCAGAGGCTCGCCGCTGGTGAGTTGGCGTGTGAGCATGGGAATGATGCCCTCGCCCGGAGCGCCGGCCGCCGCGCCATAGTAGCCCAGCTGGCTGTCGTAGTAATTATCGGTCACCGTGTTGCCACTGCTCATGGCAATCACGGCACCACGCCCCACTATGGTGTGGTCGCCATATTCCACAGTGCCGTAATTGATATTTTGCTTGATGGTGTTGCCCGTGCTGCTCATGCCACAGGTGATGCCACCTGCATCGCGTTCGCCATAGACGGCACCCGTGTTGATGTTTCCTGTGATTTCGCCCAAACCGCCATTATAGGCCACGATGCCAGCCACATAACGGCGTGCTCCCACTCGATAGGAGTTGATTGAATCGATGCGAATCTCGCCGTCGTTTTGGCAATAGGTAATATCACCTCCTTTATTGTAGCTCACGATGCCGGCCGCATATTGCACGTTGCTCGTTATGGCACCCGCATTGTAGCAATCGGTCACCACGGCACCTTCATCCAAATAGGCCACGATGCCGGCCGCATGCGAATTGATGGCTTGGACCGTGGCAAAATTGCGGCAGTTCTCCACTCGACCATAATTGTGCCCCACGATGGCACTGGCTCCTTGCCATGCCGTGATGCGGCTCAACGAGTCTACCGTGAGGTTACGCACGATGCCTTCGGCATCAAGATAGCCAATGAACCCAGCGAACTGGCGCGACCCGCTGGCCACACCCTTGCCCGTGGCATCATAGTTCACGCCATCGATGATGAAGCGCTTAATGGTGTGGCCGCCGCCATCGTAGGTGCCGGCAAACGCCTGTGTGACCGTTGCGCCCGGGCCAATGCCCACAAAGTCGGTGGCATAATTGAGGTCGATGTCGTTGGTTTGCAAGAAATGGTCACCTTTAAAGTTCTGGTGATTATTAGCCACCGCATTATTCAAGGTCACGAGGTCGGCTTTATCACGAATGAGGTAAGGATTCTCCTCGCTGCCGTCACCCACAAAACCTTCGGGATTCACCGTTTCCACGTTAATCATTTTGAAAATGTCGCTGCCCTGCGGTTGCGCCACCAGATATTGCGACGCGCTCACGTTTTTCAACTTCACTTCGTCGCCGTCGAGGGTGAGGGCCGACGTTTCGGTAACAAACTGCCCTTTATCGCTGTCGTAAAGCTGCCAACGAATATTCTCGACCTGTCCTAATTTGAAGTCGTGCTTGACTTTGCGAGTCGTTTCGCCGCCAGTGAGCAACAAGGGCACCGATGCCAACACTGCCGATTCGTTGCTTTCAAGCGACTTGAGGCGAGGATATTGTCCCGCCGAAGCCACCCACACATCGGCCTGCCAGCCCTGCGGCAGCTCACCCGACACCCACACAGCGGTATTCAGCTGGCGGCCGGGCATCTCACTTCCGGTCAGTTGGAAGTCATAATACCAATTTTTGAAAATGCTGTCGTTGTACGTCTTGCCATAAACGCCCATGGTGACATTGCTGAGCGATGGCAGCCGCACTTGGCCAAAGTTGCCGCATCCCACTATCTCTGACGTGTAACTATAAGAAACCACGCCCGAACCGGTGGTTGTCGTGGCCGGCGTGAGGATGTAGCCCACAATGCCACCCACTTTTTGCGACTCTCGACCATTGACAATCGTGTTGCCATTGAAGCTGTTCAAGACCGTGCCACCCCACATGATACCGGCCACGCCACCCACGACGCCTTCCACACCGCCTTCGGTGGTGGCAACTGTGGCGGCCGATGTCATGGCTCCAGCATTATAGCACTTATCGATAGTGCCTGTGTACATGGCACCTATCACTCCGCCCAAATCGCCTTGCGAGGTGGCATCGTTGAGCGTGCCGTCGTTGTAGCTTAAAGAGAGGTACGCCCGGCGATTGGGCTGCGTCATAGTGGCACCTGCCACACCGCCCACACCTCGGTGAGCCGACTCGATTAAGCCTGCCAGCGTCACTTTGCCGTGGTTCTCAAGGCTTGTGGCATTACCGCGCAGTTGGCCCACCACGCCACCGGTGTCGCCGGCACCGTTAATGGAGCCTGTGAACGACGCATTTGAGAAGTCATAGCCGTCATAGCCGCCCAGCACGCCGCCGCCTATGAAGCCGTTGTGTGTGATTTCTCCTGATACCGACACTCGCTGCACGATACCGGCACTATGCCCGGCCACGCCACCCACGTAGGCACCGAGGCTTGTTATCGCCAAATTCTCCACGCTCACGTTCTTCACCACACTCGATGCGTCGCATTGCCCAAACAGGCCCGTGTAGCACTCTTCGCCGGTGGTTATGGTAAGATTCATGACCTTGTGGCCACGGCCATCGAAAGTGCCGCTAAAAGGCGATGTGATGCCCACGGGGCGGTAGCTGCGCGAGATGTTGCTCATGTCGATATCGCCGGCGAGAGCGATGTACTTATCTTTATAGCTCTCACCGCCGTTCACTCGCTCGGCAAAGGCCATCAGCTGCTCGGCATTGGCGATGAGATATGGGTCATCCTCGGTGCCTTGCCCACTCCAATCAAGTGGCAATGGTTGCGGATAGGTGATGGTGCCTGCGGGAAAAGTAATATTTGTTGACCATGAGCCGCGCGCATACGGTCCTGAAGAAAGTCGCGTGAACACGCCCCAGTTACCCAACGACAAACCATTGTCGTTTCCGCGCGCCACAAGATTCTCGGTGCGAATGGCCGTTCGTTTGTTCTCCCAATCAGCCGGATAGCAAAGGAAGTCGCCATAAATCGTTGTAGAGAAAAGCAGCTGTGGGGTGATGCTCGCCGTGCCATCGGCATTGAGCATGGCCTTGACCGGCGTGGCATAGTTTGAGAAATTCATGATGCTCACCTCATTGTCAGAAATCTGCTCAATATAGATGGGATAGCTCACGATGGAGTCTTTCGCAGTGCTGTTATAGCGCAACATCACATCGGTCATTGTGCCATTGGTGGGCTTCAGCCGAGTGGTTGTGAAAGTGCCATAGGTGCTGCCCACATAGGTGCCACTCATGATAAAAATGCCCCAATTATGCAGCGTGATGGTGCCGTCGTCGGCCAACGTGCCGCTGATGGGCGTTGTGGAGCTGTAAATGCGATTATCGAAGTCAATAGAGCAAGCCCAGATAGGACCATAGCTGGAGTGATTCAGCATCAGTCCGGGCTGCAAGGTCACCGTTCCGGTTTCGGCATCTATGGTCATTTGCAACGATTCGGGCATAGTCCACAGGCCGGTAAGTGTGTAGTTATTGCCCTCGGCGTGCGTGAGCGTCACCATGGCACTGCCTGTGGCGGTGGCGCTACCTTGCCGTGTGTCGAACTCCGCCATGCGCTGCTCTTGTGGCAGCGAGGCCACCCGGCTTCCTTGCAAAGCCACATAGGGCACTTCACCCTGCCGATAAGACTCGCTCACAAATTCTCGCTCGGGCTGGCCGGCCTGAACTTGAACTTTGCGACTTTCTTGATTCTCCTGTGCGCCAATCGGGCTTGTCATAGCACCGAGCGCAAGCATTGACAACAGTATTTTTTTCATCGGTTATTTGATTATTCGTTTGGTAATAGAAGTTGTTCCGTCGGCATAGCGGGTAACCACCACGTTTACACCCTCAAAAGGTGTGGATGCGCTCACTCCTGCCACATTATAGTAAGTGACGCTTTGCACCTCTTTTTGCACCACAGTGGGTCGAATTCCTGAAGCGTGAGTGATGACAAACCGATAGGTCTTGCTCCACTCATGATTCATCAAGTCAAGGTGTGACTTGGTGAGCCAAGCTTCTCCCAGTGATTTCCCATGCACTTGGTTGCCATTGATGTAAAGGTTTTCGCTTCCTTCCCACTCAGTCCATGCGGGAGTGCCTATGGTGATGGGGTGAGCCACCTCCTCCGGCGTGTCATCCTCGGCAAGAATAGGAACTGCGGCCGCCCAGTCAAGAATGTCTACGCCCACAAATGTTTTTAATCTCGGATACATGGCTTCGGCATTCCGTTCAAAGGCATCGCCCAGTTCTGCCCCAAGCAACTGGCGCGTGGTGAGCGGCGTGGCCAATTCGTCGGCAGTCGAAAGAATGGTGGGATTCACATCCGTATCATAATATACGCTATCGGCCACGAAGGTCACATTCTTATTGAGCGGCAAGGTCATTTGCGCGGCTTCTTTGCCGTCGGGCACCGTAATGAGGCCCGCATTATAGCATCGCTTCACCTCGGCTTTATTTTGCACTCTGCCGGCAAGACCCGCCGCATATCCATTGGGAGCCGTGACGTTGCCCATGTTGTAGCAATCCAGCAGGTGACAGGATCCGATGCCCCACAAGCCGCCAGCATTGGCGGCAGTGGTCCCGCAGGCACCACGAGCCGTGATGTTGCCCGCATTGACACACTCAATAGCCGTTCCCGAACCGTTTCCGCCCAGACCGG
>JAFVCX010000093.1 GCA_017478855.1 Muribaculaceae bacterium
AAAAATTGCTTTTTTTCAACTTATTTTTGTATTCCCATGAGCCTAAAGAATTCCTCTCGCAAAGCAACATCCTGAAAGACACCGCTATATTGCAGGGTTACCGTTTCGGCATTTTGTTTCTCCACGCCACGCATCTTCATGCACAAATGCTGCGCCTTGCACATCACGATCACCCCTTGCGATGAAAGTTCACGTGTGAGCAGGGAGCAAACGTCATCGGTGAGCCGTTCCTGCACTTGCAGCCTGCGGGCATACACATCGACAATTCGCGCCAGCTTGCTCAGGCCCACGATGGTGCCTTGCGGAATGTAGCCAATGCTCACGGTGCCAAAGAATGGCAGCATGTGGTGCTCGCACAGCGAGTAAAACTCAATGTCTTTGACAATGACAATCTCTGACCCCGGATGGCTGAACAGAGCCGAGCGAACAATCGAAGCCGCATCCTGCGCGTAGCCTCTGGTATTTTCAAGCAAAGCCTTCGCAGCGCGGCAAGGGGTTTTCACCAAGCCCTCGCGGTTAGGGTCTTCGCCCAAAAGGGTTATTATCGCACGAAAATGTTCTGCCAACTGGTCAACCAGTTGCTGCTTATCTTGAATAGTGTTATTCATTCCTATTTTGTTAATTGCCACCACTCCACACATTGATGTGGTCGCGCACAATAATCATCTCACGCCCATAGCTGGGAAAAGCCGCACGCAAGCGCTGCAAAGCCTTTTGAGCATCGCTTTGCTCGCGAAAATCGCCCAAGCGAAGGCGCCACGACGGCGCATGGTAGGATATATATGAACGATATTGCGGAAACTTCATCGCAATGGCGCGAGCACGGGCCTGCGCAGCCGCTTTGGCCGTCGACATGTTGTTGTCGCTAAAAGCCTGTATGCGATAACCCACCGAGCGACCCTGAATCGTTTGCTGCGAAGTGTGGGTGCGGCGCGGGCGGTTATCCTCTCGCTTGTCTTCATCAAGGTTGGTGGCGTCTTCCTCATCTATCTTCGCATTCTGCTTGCGATCTTGCGCCTTATTCAGCTCATTATTGCTGCGCTTGGCCAACTCGTCGGGAGCCTGCACGGTGACCTGCCCTTGCTGATTGATGCTGCGCACGATGTCGGGCCTACCTTGTGCCATAGCGGCAAAGGCAAGCACCACGATGGCCAGCAAAGCCATAAAACGATGATGATAAGTTGCAATCATTTCAAGTCGCACTAAAAAATTTGGCTACAAAAATAGTACTTTTTATCCTTGTAGCCAAAATTATGCTGAAAATTGATATTTTAGTCAGGCATCAGAAAGCCGTGACGATGCCCATAAACGAGTCGGCCTTAAGCGATGCGCCGCCAATGAGGCCGCCGTCGATGTCGGGTTTCGCAAACAGCTCTGCGGCGTTGCTGGGCTTGCAGCTTCCGCCATACAGAATGGTTGTGTCGTCGGCCACAGTGTTACCATATTTTTCCACAAGGAGGCCACGAATAAAGGCGTGGATTTCTTGTGCTTGCTCGGCAGTTGCAGTTTCACCAGTGCCGATAGCCCAAATAGGCTCATAGGCAATCACCACATTGGCAAAAGCCTCGGCATCGAGGTGGAACAGCGAGCCCACGATTTCATTCTTGATCACGTCGAAGTGAGTACCAGCTTTGCGCTCCTCCAGACTTTCGCCGCAGCAGAAAATCACCTTCAGGCCAGCGGTCAGAGCCAAGTCCACTTTCTCTTTCAGCAGCTCAATGGTTTCGTTGTAGTAGCCACGGCGCTCACTGTGACCCAAAATCACATAGTTTGCACCCGTGCTGGCCACCATTGCGGCCGACACTTCGCCCGTGTAGGCACCGCTGGTGTGATTGGCGCAATTTTCGGCGGCAAGGCCCACCTTGTCAATGTCGATAGCGGCACGCACGGCCGTCAGGTGAGTGAATGGCACGCCTATCACCACGTCGCACTTCAGTGTGCCGGCGGCTGCAACGGCATCGTTAACTTCTTGAGCGAGTTGAACTCCTTCGGGCACCGTAGTGTTCATTTTCCAGTTGCCCGCAACAATATTTTTTCTCATGATTGTGTTTGATTGTTGTTGATAAAAACGTTCTAAATTTCGGATGGCAAAGTTACAACATTCTCACAAACCGAGCAAGTTTTTCTGCCATCAAGTCCTCCCCTACATGAAAGAATGACCTTCAGGCATCACAACTATTGCTCATGCGGCAAATATGACTCAGCAAACGTTTTGTAGCCCGGCAGCAAACCGAACAACGCCTTTTTCAGTCAAAGCCTTTTGCGGCCTTGCCTCGCGGCCTGCGCAGCCCTACCGACTATGGCATCAGCCCGCCTGCAAACCACATCGTCCAGTTCGGGGCGCAGCTCTTGAGGTCGCCGCGCGTAATAGTCCTTCATGCGACCCACCAAATAGCGGTTCTCCAGTTCTCTTTGAGCCATGCGGCATGCGTCGTCAAGCGTTCCCTGCTTGTATTGCAAAAAATCCACCAGCCACGAATGCAGCACATTTTTATACTCAACAAACAGATAATGGTAGCCCACCTCATATTGGTATTTGTCAAGCAAATCCACACGCAGGTCACCCATCGTGAACAGTTCGGTGATGTGTGGATCGTAGCGGCAACTCATGCCGCCCCAGCGATAGCAATAGGTGGGTTTGTTGATGATCGTTACCGATTTGAGATGCGGATGAAGCATGAGATTAAAATACTCATCGCCGGCCAAGAGCCTCACGTCATCATGAAACAGCACCTCTCCTCCACCTGCAACATCATCAAGCAACTCTTTCCTGTAGATTCTTCCCCAAATATTCACCGGCAACAGGTTCATGCCAAAATAGCTCAGGTAATAACGTCTGAATAGTTCCGGCTGTTCTATCGTTATTTGGTGCTTGCCGGTGATGTTACTCATCGTGAACTTGCCCAGCACACGCTTGATGCCTCCCATCACCATGTCGCTTCGGGTTTGCTTTGCAGCGTCATACAAGTCTTGCAATGCCGTGGCGGGCATATAATCATCACAATCGCAAAAGGCCACATATTCGCCTCGCGCCAGTTCAAACCCCGTTTTTCTGGCCGCCGTGGTGCCGCCATTTTCTTTCGAAATCACTCTCACACGTTCGTCACGACCTTGATAGTCGCGGCACACTTTCAGTGACCCATCGGTAGACCCATCGTCAACCAGAATAATTTCGATGTCGCGCAAAGTTTGACCACACAACGAGTCGAAACACCGCGCCAAGTATTTTCTCAGATTATATACAGGGACAATAGCACTAACCTTCGGATTCCCCGATAGGGGGGGTGGTAAATACCTGATTCATAATTTATTATAGAAAAATTGGTCACCTCACCACATGCAAGATGTCACAAAATAGTCACTGCGAAGTTACAATAATCTCTCCATTTGGGCAACTTTTGAAATAAATGCCGGCATTTTCTTTTCCAAAAAGGAAAAGGCTTCGTGCAAAAAGCAACATGGCCCTACCCCAAATATTACTAAAAAATTAAAAATGCTGCGATGTGATGATTTTTTTCGTATTTTTGTAAAATATAACCCTAACAAAAACCACAACACAATGAGAACAATTCGACTTATGGCCGCAGCTCTGGCCGTGATGCTGGCGCAAATGGCCGCAGCACAATCAGTGGTATATTTAACCCAAGACATTTCGCCCGAATCGTTGGTGAAAATCTACAAGGCACTGGGCGTGAAAGCCGAGGGCCGCGTGGCAGTGAAAATATCGACGGGAGAAGGCAGCAACCCCAACTACCTGAAACCCGAACTGATCAAAGACTTGGTCTACGAAGTGGACGGCACCATCGTGGAGTGCAACACCGCCTACGGCAGCGGGCCGGGCAACGAGCGCGACGAGCGCAACACATCGGCAAACCACTGGCAGGTCATCAATCGACACGGCTTCACTAATTATTTCCCTGTGGACATCATGGACGAGTACGACGAAATCCGCATCCCCGTAAAGGATCAGACGAACATCAAGTATGATATCGTGGGCGGCCATCTGGCCAACTATGACTTCATGGTGGTGCTCAGCCATTTCAAGGGCCACCCGATGGGCGGCTACGGCGGCACACTGAAGAATCTCTCGATAGGCTGTGCCAGCAGCAACGGCAAGGCCTATATCCACTCTGCCGGTAAGATGGAGAAACTCGATATGCACAAGCTGTGGACCCCCGAATACATCGGCAATCAGGACGGTTTCTTGGAATCGATGGCCGCAGCCGCTCAAGCCGTAGTGAACTATTTCCAGCGGGAGCGGGGCATCATCTACATCAGCGTGATGAACAACATGTCGATTGACTGCGACTGCGTGGACCATCCGGCTCCCGTGAAACTGGAAGATTACGGCATCCTCGCCTCCACCGACCCCGTGGCTCTCGACCAAGCCTGCGTGGATATCATCAACCAGCAGAAGGTGACAGCCAAAAACGACCCCACCGACTTGCTCAACCGCATCAACCAGCAGCACGGCACCCACACCATCGACTGGGCAGATAAGATTGGTTTGGGAAGCAAGAAATACACGCTCGTCAATATTGACCGTTAACACAGCGGCATCAGGCGCACAACAAGGGCGGCCATCTTCATGAAAGAGATGGCCGCCCTATCTTTTTGCAACATTCATCCTGTGGCACGACTGATCACGCCCCGGTCTTGTGGTTTTCAGCCGTTTCATGGGCATAGACCTCATCAAAGATTGGACGCAACTTGCCGGGACACGCTATCAGCTCGCGCAGCTGCTCCAATCGCTTGGCATTGGGCGAATCTTCAAGCCAAAGCCGCAAATAGCCCCCCACCCCATATTTCTGACGCAAATGTGCCAGTGCCCGCTCATATTGCCCCTCGCCGTCAAGGTCAGGATAATTGTCGAGTCCATACTGCACTGTGCGACGAATGATGGTCACCGCATCTATGACGCGGTCGGCCTCGGCCACGATGCGCCCATAGAGCGAGCGTGGTTCATGCCCCGAAGAAGCTCTATGGTCTTCGGCCGCATCGGCCATCAGTTCAATCTGCTCGGCAGAAAACCATTGGCGCAAATGCTCATCCTCTCTGATGATGCGTGCCGACACTTCGTGGTGGCGCTCTCGCCCCTCGCACAAGCCGGTGTCGTGATAGGCGGCAACCACATAAGCCATATTTTCATCCACACTCAGCCCTTGCTGCTGCAGCATGTGCACGATAGCGGCACTTTGCTCTATCACGGTGAGCGCGTGGTCGCGACGGTGGGCAGCGTCGTGGTGGTCGTAGCGAGGCAAGATTTCTTGCTCCACATATCGTTTGATGTTGGGATTAATCATGTTGTCTTAATCTTCTTTATAGGAGAAAAGAACCACCGAGCAAAACCTCGGTGGTTCTTCTATAGTTTGTTGCCAAAACGTTATTTCATGGCAGCAATCTCGCGCAGCAGTTCCACGGTGAAGTCCCAGCCCTTTTGCACGGCGGGAATGTGGCAACGCTCTTGCGGTGAGTGCACGTCTTGCAGCGTGGGGCCAAACGAAATCATCTCCATGTGCGGCGCAGCTTGCAGGAACAAGCCACACTCAAGGCCGGCGTGAATAGCTTCAACCACAGGCTTCACACCATAGAGCTTCTCCCAGCTGTCGACGGCCAGTTGCAGCAGTTTGCTGTCCATGCGAGGCTCCCAACCCTGATAGCCGCCTTCTTGCAGCACTTCATTGGCTCCGGCCAAGCGCATCACGCTCTCAATTTGCTTCACAAGTTCCATCTTGCGGCTCTCAACGGCCGAGCGGCTGAAGGCCTCAATCACAATCTGCCCATTGCGCATCTTGATGCTGGCAAGGTTGGTCGAGGTTTCCACCAGTCCTTCAATTTCCATACTCATCGAGGCCACGCCATGAGGAGCGGCAAATGCGGCGGCGATCACGCGGCGGGCCGTGCAGTCGCCGATAACCGTTGCCGGAGCGTCCACGCTCTTGCATTCCATCTCGAAGTTTTTCTCAGTCACATGATACTCGTTGCGCACGTCGGCCACAAAGGTGTTGAAGGCCACCGCAAATTTTTCTTTGTATTCGGGTTTGATGCCCACCACAGCCTCGGCAGTGAATGCGATGGCGTTGTGCAGGTTGCCCGAATCAATGCGAGCCAGCTTATAGTCGATGGGCAACGTGGCAAGAAGTCTTGCGATGAGCTTGGTGGCACTGGCAAAACCCTTGTTGATATCGGTACCCGAATGGCCGCCGTGGAATTTCGAGAAGTTCACTTGGAAGTAAACGAGATCGCCGGGAGCGGCTTCTTCCTTATAGTCAAATTTGAAAATCGAAACCAAGCCACCTGCGCAGCCCACGGTAATCACGCCGTCGTCCTCGCTGTCGAGGTTCAGCAGGTAGTCGCCGCGCAGCATGTCGGCCTCGATGTTGCTGGCGCCCGTCAGACCGGTTTCCTCGTCAACGGTTGCAAGCGCTTCCATAGCACCGCACTTGATGTCGGGGTCGGTGATGGCGGCAAGAGCGATGGCCAGTCCCATGCCGTCGTCGGCACCGAGAGTGGTGTTGTTGGCGCGCACCCACTCACCATCCACGATGGTTTCGATGGGGTCATTGTCAAAGTCATGGTTTGAGGTAGCGGCTTTCTCAGCCACCATGTCCATGTGACCTTGCAGCACCACGGCCTTTGCGTTCTCAAAGCCGGGAGCGGCCGGACGGAACATGGCCACGTTGCCCACCTCATCCACTTTATACTCCAGATTGTGTTTCTGAGCGAAGTCAACAAGCCATTTCTGGATCTTCTCAAGGCGTCCCGAGGGGCGAGGCACCTTAGTGATTTCATCAAAAATCTCCCACACGCGGGTCGGTTTCAATTCTCTTACGGTCATAGTTTTGTAGTTATTAATGAATGGTTTGAAATGTTAGTGATTCTTTCTTAGGACGAAAATTTGTTAAATCCTCGCCAAATGCAGTGCTAAGTTACGACGAAATTTTGAAACGAGCCGCAAAAAAGCACTATATTTGCAAAACTTTTTACAAAAGAATAACGCAAGAATGTCAACTTTATTATTCACGGTTTTGCTTATTGCGTTGGCTGTGGCTCTTTTAGGCATACGAATCTTCTTCACGAAGAACGGCCGCTTTCCCAACACGCACATTCACGGCAACCCCGAGATGAAAAAACGCGGCATCACTTGCGCACAAGACAAGAACTTTTACAAATAAACACTTTCATAGCAGATGAACTTCTCAAAGTATCTTATGATCGCCGCCATCGCTTTGGCAGCAACCTCTTGCAACGAAAAACCGGCTACCACTGCCCCGGCAAAAAACACTGCCGCCACCGAGCAGCTGAAGATTCGTTACATTGACGAGGATTCCATCATGAACAACTACAATCTGGCCAAGGACATCAACGAAGCCATGCTGCGCCGTCAGAACCAGCTCGATGCCGCACAGCAGCAACGCGGCAACGAAATCAACAAGTTCCGCAGCCAGATGGAGCAAAAATATAAAAACAACGGATACTTGACCGAGGAGAGCTTCAATGCCGACCAAGCCAAGCTGCAAAAAATGGGCAGCGACGCCGAGGCTTATCTGGGCGGCCTGCAGCAAAGCATCCAAAATGAAATGACGCAAAGTCAAGTGCAGCTGCTCGACTCCATCAACAACTTCATGAAGGAATATGCCAAGCAAAAGGGATTCGACATGGTGCTGCGCAAAAGTGCCACACTTTACATCGACCCCAAGTTTGATGTGACCAACGAAGTGATTGAAGGACTTAACAAACGCTACAACAAAGTAGAGAAGAAATAAGGAGTTTTGTCACTTTTTGACAAAACGCTTTTACGGAAAAACAGAACAATCATCACTCGGAGTCGCCGCACACCAGCAGCGGCTCCGATTTGTAAAATAAGACATTAATAATGGGACTTATTGACGACAGCAAGCGCACCATCAGCACGGTGGAAACCGAACGCGCCGTGCTCGTGGGCCTCATCACGCCGCAGCAAAACGAAGCCAAAGCCGCCGAGTATCTCGACGAGCTGGAGTTTCTTGCCGAAACCGCCGGAGCCGAAACCGTGAAGCGGTTCACACAGCGGTGCGAGGCCCCCAACAGCACCTCCTTTGTGGGAAAAGGCAAGCTGGAAGAAATCGTAGCCTATGTGGCCGACAACGACGTGCAGCTCATCATCTTCGACGACGACCTGTCGCCCAAGCAAATAGCATTCATTCAAAAAGCGGCTGCCGTGAAAGTGCTGGATCGCACCAGCCTTATCCTCGACATCTTTGCCAAGCGTGCACAGACGGCCAACGCCAAAATGCAGGTGGAGCTGGCCCAATACCAATATCTGTTGCCTCGGCTCACAGGCATGTGGACCCACTTGGAGCGGCAGCGAGGCGGCATTGGCATGCGCGGCCCGGGTGAAACGCAGATTGAAACCGACCGACGCATCATCAAGACCAAAATCTCCTTGCTGAAACAAAAATTAGCCGACTGGGACAAGCAGAAGGTCATTCAGCGCAAGAATCGCGGCAAGCTCACCCGGGTGGCCCTTGTGGGCTACACCAACGTGGGAAAATCCACCCTCATGAACGTGTTGAGCAAGAGCGACGTGTTTGCCGAGAACAAACTCTTTGCCACGCTCGACACCACCGTACGCAAGGTGGTCATCGACAATCTGCCTTTTTTGCTTAGCGACACCGTGGGTTTCATCCGCAAGCTGCCCACCCACTTGGTGGAGTCGTTCAAAACCACACTCGACGAGGTGCGCGACAGCGACTTACTCGTGCATGTGGTGGATATTTACCACCCCCAGTTCGAGGAACAAATCGAGGTGGTGAACCGCACCTTGCAGGAGGTGTGTGCCGCCGGCGACAAGGAGATGGTCATGGTGTTTAACAAGGTGGATAAATTTTCCTATGTGCCCAAAGATGAGGACGACCTCACGCCACGCAACCGAGAGAACATCCCTCTTGAAGAATTGCAGGAAACATGGATGGCACGCATGGCCGGCAACTGCGTGTTTGTGAGCGCGAAGAAGCTGCAGGGCATCGAAACGCTCAAAAAATTGCTCTACGACAAGGCACGCATCATTCACACCGAGCGATTCCCCTACAATGATTTCCTTTATCAGACCTATGAAGATTTGACCGGCGATGCCTGACCGGTCCTTTTTGCCGATAAGAAAACCGTTTCAAAGACCAATATGAGGTCTGAAACGGTTTTTTCAATTTTGACTTGTTGAAGCCTGATTGAGAATCAGAATCCTATCTATGCAAGCCATTCATCTATCTGCCCATGTTTCTCGCCCATGCCTTTGCCTCCCATTTCTTGAGTTACAATGGTGAGGCCGTCGCGATGTTCACTGTCGGGCGTAGCTTTCACGATATCGTTAAGCGTTTCATACTCTGCCGTGTAACAGGTGCAGAACGGTATCACAGTTTTGCCTTTCAGGTCATGTTGTTCAATAAAAGTGAACACAGGCATGGGAGCGGTGTACCACCAAACCGGCACGCCTATAAACACCACATCATATTGGTCGATATTCTCCACCGCGCCCTTAATGGCAGGACGCTCATCGGCCTCTTTCTCGGTTTTGGCATCTTCGGTGCAGGCCTGATAATCTGCAGGATAATCTTTCTCTCGAATGACTTCAAACTCATCAGCACCAAGTTTTTGGGCAATATACTGAGCAGCGTCGCGGGTGTTGCCACTCCACGAGAAGTAGGCAACCAAGATTTTTGGATCCTTATTCATTTCGTTTGTTTCTTTTTGAGAGGCCGTGCAGGCATTCAAGCCCACGACCGACAGCAGAGCAAGAGCTTCCAATGCAATTACTTTCTTCATTTGATAACTATTTTATTTCCTACAATATTAATGCCTTTTTGTATGGCCCGCCGCCGAATGCCATCAATAGAGTAGATGGCCGTAGCACTCCGCCGTATCGAAGAACGTCACGCCCAGCCCGCTGTGCGCGCGGCGAATCAGTTCTATCATCTCTCGTTTGTTTCGCGCATCACCATACCATAGCCGTGACTCATGCCCATGCAGCCCAGCCCGATAGCCGACACCTGCAAGTCGCGTCCTAATGTTCTCTGTTTCATAGTTATTTGCATTCGTTTAGAATTTCGCAAAGCTCTTCAGCGGTGAGCTGTTTGCAGCACCCGAGAGTGATGACGGTCGATTCGGCAATGGCGCGTGTGGTGTCCTCGTCGAGCTTTAAGCCCATTTCGGAAAGTTTCGTGGGCAGCCCTACTTCACGAATGAATTTCTCCAGCGCATCAATGCCCTCCTCGGCATTCCGCAACGACCACACTTCTTGCGCCCAGCGGTTGAACTTTTCGGGTGCGTTTTTATAGATGTGCTTGTAGAGCACAGAATGCAACACCGCCAAACCTTGCCCGTGATTACAGTCGGTGTAGGCTCCGAGCTGATGCTCCAGCATGTGGCACTGGAAGTCGGTCTGTTTGCCGAGCTTCAAAATGCCGTTCTCGCCCATCGCCGAGTCCCACATCAGTTCCGAGCGGGCGTGGTCGTCATCGGGATTGGCTATGATGGCTCTTAAATTCTGAATCACATTGCGCTGGATAGCCTCGTTGATTTCGTCGCTGACGTTGGTGGCATGAGGGTTTCCAAAATAGGTTTCCATGCAATGCGAAAGTGTGTCGAACGCTCCACTGACGACCTGCCGCATCGGCACGGTCTTGGTGAGGTCAGGGTCGAGAATAGCAAAGTCGGCAAAGGCGCCCCATAAGGCACTCTTCTGCTTGCGCTCCTCGTGGGTAATTACAGCTCCGTTGTTCTGCTCCGACCCCGTGCCGCTGGCAGTCACGACCACGCCCATCGGAATGAAGTCTGTTGGCAATTTTCGCTCGCTGTACTCATAATCCCAGATGTCGGCATCGAGGCGGGCCTGTGCCGAAATGATTTTGCAGCAGTCGCTCACACTTCCGCCTCCCACGGCAAGAATCAAGTCCACCTTCTGCTCACGTGCTATCCGTGCACCCTCCTGTACCTTCTTATATGTAGGGTTGGGCATAATGCCCGCAAAGTCCACGACCGTTTTTCCAGCCTCGGTCAGCAGGGCCACAATGCGGTCGTACAATCCTGTGTGCTTCAGCGACCCGCCACCATAGGCCAACATGACTGTTTTGTCATATTTTGACAATTCTTTTTTCAGCGTTTCCTCAAAGCATCCCTGTCCGAAGTGGATTCGAATGGGGAAGTGATAATCAAATCTGATCATCTTATATCTTTATTTCAAGTTATGTTTCTCTAACCACACCGCAATGAGGTCAGCGATTTGGGCATTGTTCAACTCTTGGAACATAAAGTGGCTGTTGCCGTGGATGTCAAGGTCGGGCAGGTAGATGACCGTTGTATCACCGCCGTCTTTTGTGTACTGAGCGGCAAAGTCACGGCACTGCTGAAGCACCATGCGCCAAAAAACCGTAGACTGGATGTCCTCGGGACCGTTCTCGATGTAGTCGCCAAAGAGAAACAGCATCGGGGTCTTGGCGGCGAGGACTTTCTGATACTCCGGTGAGCCAATCTGCGGGGCGAACCCCGGCTCCACGGCTACGATGGCGGCAATATTGTCGGCATCGGTTGCCCAACCTACACGGCCACCCTGCGAGTGGGTGATGTAGACTGACTTCTTGTCCGTCATCTTTTGTACATCAGCAAGCACGGCACTCAGGGCCCTGCCAAAGAGTGCCTCGTCGTAGTTGCCCGTATTGGGCATCATTTGACAGAAGAACTGCGTCTGTGCCTCATCGCCTTCGGGGAACTGCGAGCCTTCATAACGTTCAGGAGCTACACGACCTATGCGGAAATGAGTGTACCACGCCTGTTCTCCCACCTTGAACTTGCCGCCGGCCACATCGCCCGGGTCGGTAACAATCTCCTCCGTTGCACCCGCAGCACCGCGTCGCGGCTGATCGACAAGGAACACCGAGTAGCCTTTGCGCAAAAAGATGTCTGACCAACCCTCTCGTCCATCGGGTGTCGACTGCCAGCCCGTGCGGGTCTGTCCGTAGCCATGCAAGAACACCACGGGAACGCCATTTCCGTCGGCAGGAATCTGATAGAGCGTGTTGGTATGGTCCACATGTGTCGTCGTTCCTTTACACTCAGGGTCAAGCCAGTTTGTGGCCGGGTCATACTCACCGGGGATAGGATTCGTCACCCTTCCGCCTGATGAAAACACACCTTGCTTTTCAATGACCAGACCGGCGGCGGCCCGTTGTCCATTAGCCTGATTGCAGGCCATCAGTGCGCCGACCAATAAGGCGGCCATACCCATACGATTCATGATCTTCATATTCGTTTTCAATAATTACTTCTTAACGACAAAATTACAGTGAATCCCCGAAATCTGCGTTACACAAATTTCGGGGATTTTTTCTATTTTTCAGATTCGTTGCGATGCGGCTATTTGCCAAAGCTCTCGTTGAAAAAACGTTCCAACTTATCGAAGGGGATGTATTGCGGCTGGTCGTAGAGGTCGCAATGAGTGGCCCCGGGGATAATGAGTAACTCCTTGTTGCCAACAGTTACCTCAAAACTATTAGGTTTCACACCCGTCATCTGTTCAAACGCGGTTTCACCCATGTAGCGGCTATGAGCCTTCTCTCCGTGAATGATAAGCACTGGAGCCTCTATTTCATTGACGTATCGCAGCAATGCGGTGCTGAGATAGGAAATGGTGCCCGTTTTGTTCCATCCATCGTTAGAGTTACCACTGCGCTCATGATATCCACGAGGAGTTTTATAGTAGGCATAGTAATCTTTGACAAACTGCGGAGCATCGTCGGGCAGCGGGTCGATGACCCCGCCAGCCCGCTCATAGGTGCCCGCGGCATGGTCACGGGTGCGCTGCTCGGCAAGAGCCTTGCGGGCAGCCTGCCGTTTTTCGGCAGAATCGTCGGCATCAAAATAACCTTTGGCCGAAACGCGACTGAGGTCGTACATCGTACTGACCACGGTGGCTTTGATGCGCGGGTCGATGGTTGCGGCATTGAGCGCCAGCCCACCCCATCCACAAATGCCAACGATGCCTATGCAATCGGGGTCAACGTTAGGTTGAGTGGAAAGAAAATCGATGGCGGCACAGAAATCCTCGGTGTTGACATCAGGCGAAGCCACCCGGCGAGGTTCTCCTCCACTCTCACCCGTGTACGACGGGTCGAAAGCTATGGTGAGGAAGTCGCGCTCGGCCAGCGTCTGGGCATAGAGGCCACTCGATTGCTCTTTCACTGCGCCGAATGGGCCGCTGACGGCAATGGCGGCCAACTTCCCTTCAACATTTTTAGGCGTGTACATGTCGGCCACCAGTTCGATGCCGAAGCGGTTGTGGAACACCACCTTTTGATGGCTCACCTTGTCGCTTTTGGGAAACGTTTTGTCCCACTTCTCAGTTAATGATAGATGTTTCATATTTCCTTGTTGTTCTTCTTGTTTGCTGTTGCATGCCGTGAGCACACAGGCCACAAGCACGCTCCATAATAATGGTATCTTCATCTTATTATTTTTTTGCCTTGTGTGATTATAACACCTTTTGCCTGCGGCGACGCGGTCACGCCAGAAATCGTGTATTCTCTTGAATGTGATGCATCTGGCTGAACGGAGCTGATGCCCGATATCTCTTTTGAGAACAACACACTGACGCTGCCCGTGCCGAGGGCTTGACGCAGATTGGTCACGTCGTCGATGTGGCCAATTTTAGTATAGGAATAGCCTATTGTGAATGTTTTGTAAAAAACAACCACGCACGACGATCCATAGAGCATGATGTCGCCCTCCCTGATTGTACCGGGATTGGTGGCATCGGTGGGCAGATTCTCTGACAGATAATAATACTTCTCATTGCCATTCAGTTCACTCATGGGGAGCGTCAGGGGCAGCAAGGCGGCAAAGGCCTGTGCTGTTTGGTTTTGCTCCAATGTGGCCGCAAAAGAAAATCCATTTGCGGTTATTTGAATCCTATTCATCGTTTCAGAGGTCTGCGCCTTCATTTCTATACCCATGCTCCAAATAATCGACAGGGCAAGGATGGTTATCAGCAGGCGTTTCATAATGGTTATTTTTCTATTTTTGCAATCAATGCTTCAGCTTGCTGCCTCAATGCCTCGCGCTGTTCATCGGAGAGAGTCAACACATCGGTTGCCCAACTCTCAGGAGCGATGACAACGCCCGTCTGCGACTCAAGCACTTCGGCACGAATGAATGTGAGCAATTCGGTGAGCTTGGCGCAAGAGCCGGCCGTTGCGGCCTTGCCGCCAGCGCCACTAATCGCCACGACTTTGCCCGCAATGCAGGTAGGGGTGGCGTAATCGCCGGCCACCAAAGGGCGTGAGAGCCAATCGAGCGCGTTTTTCACCATTCCGGGGTAACTGCCGTTGTATTCCGGTGTGAAAATCCACAATGCGTGTGTTTCGCTCACCGCTTTGCGAATGCGGTCCACCGCTTCGGGAGCCGGGAACTCTTTGTCTTGGTTAACGAGTGGCACATCAGAAATATCCAAACGTTCCACCTCAACGCGACCTGCCAGCAGCTGCTCGGCCACATCGGCCAGCTGGCGGTTGAATGACTTGGCCCGCAAAGAGCCGATGATAAACAATACTTTTTTCATTCCTTTTCTTATTTATTTAAGTTCAACAATCAATTAACCTGTGCCACGACAGCAAGATTGGGCCGTGACGGTTCGTCCATCTGTTTGTCGACCATTGACCGGCACATTATTTGCAAAATGGAGTCATGAACAGTCGTTTGGGCGAACGCCGGCTTTTCGTGTCTATATGCAATAACATGTGACTGCAAAGTTCGTGAGAAAAAGCATGAATGCAAAGTTTTATATGAAATAGTATATGTCTGAAACGATACAATTCAAATAAAAAGTGTACATTTGCACTCGTAGTGCCAGACGTGTTTGATAAGATATTATTACAGAATCATTGCGCCAGTCATCTGTGGAATGGACGCATGGCTTGTTTTGAAACCGACAGCGTTTCGGCTTTCGAGCCTAATGTAGTGCATGAGCTGCTGGAATGCTACACCTATGGACTGGTATCGTCTGGAACGATACAAATTCGTTTGGGCGGTGACATCATTGAGGCTCGCCGTGGCGACATGATCATCTACATGCCCGGGCTGGATTTGCGCACGGTTGGAGCCTCGGCCGATTATCGGGCACAGTGCATGATGGTGACCGCCGATTTTGCCCATGACAATGCCGCGTTGCGCATGATCATGCAGACGGCTTATTTTCCTATTATGCACCTGCATCGTCCCGTATTTTCGCTGACGGCGGAGCAGTTCGACCGCGTGAGCCGCACCCTTACGGCCATGGAGAAACGCATCGCCGCTCAGCACACATACAAAGCTGACATCTTGCAAAGCGTCTATTCTGTGTTTCTCTTCGATTTGATGCATATTCAGCAGTCATTGGAGTCGGATTCAGGCGTGTCGCCGCGATACGAGCATTTTTTTATCTCATTCATTCGCGAGCTGCAAACCCATTATCGCGAGCATCACGACATACGCTTCTATGCCGACCGATTGCACATTTCGCCCGCATACCTATCGCGCATCGTCAGGGCCGTAACAGGCCGCACCGTGATTGACTTCGTTAACCAACTGTTGCTCATCGAAGCCTGCCGCCTGTTGCGCAACACCGATCTCACGGCCACACAGATTGCCGACCGGCTGCACTTTGCCGACCAGAGCAGTTTCAGCAAGTTTTTCGCACGAAAGAAGGGGGTGTGGCCCAAGAAATACCGAATGGAGCGGTAGGTCGGGCTATTCCCCTCCACTTGCCGGGCTATGTTCCCTTGATTTTTGTGAAAACGCGGCAGCTAAAACGGGGCGCGAGTGAAAACCGCTGAAATTTTGCTTAATAGATATTCGGAATGGCTCAAAATGCTTTTCGGAGCTACTCCACATCGTTTTCAATCACCCGTATCAACTTGGCGGGCACACCGCCCACCAGAGAATTGTCGGGAATATCTTTAGTGACCACCGCGCCAGCGGCCACCACCACGTTATTGCCAATGGTCACGCCCGGCAAAATGGTCACGTTGCCACCAATCCACACATCATTGCCGATGCGAACAGGTTTGGCGATGCCCATGTGCTTGCGCCGGCCCATCGGAGTGAGCGGATGCCCCACGGTAGTGATGAGCGTATTAGGGCCTATCATCACATTATCGCCACTCCACACCTTTTCACCTTTGGCTCCCAGCATTTTCTCCAAATAAGCCGCTTGAGCCTCGTAGTTGGTATCGTCGATGGCATTGTATTCACGGCACCAGACGATAGCTCTTTCTTTCAGAGCTTCTACCTCCGGATCGTCGTAGCAGTATTCTAATCCTGCCTTCAGCTTTTCAAGTTCGGTCATTTCTCTAATCTTTTAAGCAGCTTGGCGGGTATTCCCCCAACAACTGTATTAGGCTCTACATCTTTAGCGACCACCGCACCGGCTCCGACGATAGCATTCTCGCCCACGGTCACGCCCGGCAAAATGGTTGCACCGGCACCTATCCAGCAGTTGCGCTTCAGCACCACAGGCTTGCAGGTGAGGATGGCGTGTTCGGCAGGGTCATGGTTATTGCTAATGAGCTGAGCATTGGCCGCCACCAGCACGTCGTCTTCGATGGTGATGCCGCCCGCGCTCATAAACAAGGAGTTATTCATCACCACTACACGCTTGCCAATCTTCACGTTCTTACCTCTGACCACAGTGGTGGGGGTCATCAGGCGGCTCCCTTCACCAAACTCGCCAAAGATTTGGCGCACATACACATCGTATTCTTCGGTATAGGGCATGGTGTGGTTGAGCTTGAAGCAGAGTTGGGCCTCTTTCTTGCCCTGTTCAACTTCTTGTGGGGTTGCTTTCCGCAGGTCAATCAGCATCGCTTTCTCATCCTTCGCGCATGGTGCGTCGGTTACACATCGGCTCTATTCATTGGCCATCATTTCTTCCATATTATTTTCTCTTTGGGTTTTAGTTGTGCTTGATTTTTTGAGGGGAGTTATGTAATAGGCGCAATTCTGTCGAAGAATACGCGCCTATTCCTCCTCGTCGGCAATCATAATAAGGATATGCCCTATTGCTGAAGATATCTGTCGGCAATCACATTCCAGTCTACAATCTGCCACAGGGCCGCCAAATGGTCGGGCCTGCGGTTTTGGTATTCCAAATAATAGGCATGCTCCCACACATCGAAGGTGAGCAACGGCAACATGCCGCGCTGGATGGGATTGGCCGCATTGGCTTCTTGCGTGATGACGAGCTTGCCATCTTTAGCCGCCAGCCACACCCAGCCCGAGCCGAACAACGTGGCTCCCTTTTGCTGAAACTCTTCTTTGAAAGCCTCGAAAGAACCAAAGTCGCGCTCGATGGCCTCGAGCAGGCGACCTGAGGGAGCATTCTCAGTTGCAGGTGCACAGAATTGTGTGAAATAGAGATTGTGATTCAACAATTGGCCGGCATTATTCAGGATGGCACTCGTTGTGGCCTGCAGCACAATCTCTTGAAGCGACATTCCCTCAAACTCGGTGTGTGCCACTGCCGCATTCAGGTTGTTCACATAAGCCTGCAAGTGCTTGCCGTGGTGAAAGCTCAATGTTTCGGCGCTGATAACGGGTTGCAGCGCAGTGGCTGCATAAGGCAGATCAATCAGCGTGAACTTGCCTTCTCGGGGATAGTAATTCATCTTTTTCTCGTTTTTTAGTTATTGTTTAGCAAGGCGATAAAGCAAATTCACGGTCACTCGCCAAATGTCGTGAATGGTGCTGATCTGCACACGTTCTGACGTGCTGTGCGGCTCCACGATGCGTGGACCGATGGAGGCCATTTGTATGCCCGGATACTTTTGCACAAAGAAGCCGGCTTCGAGCACAAAGTGCATGGCCACCTTGCGTGGTTTCCAGCCCAACACGTCGTTGAATGTGTTTTCGGTGAGCCGCAAGAAATCGCTGTCGGGATTTTCTTGCCATGCCGGCGCACTCATTATTAGCTCGGTGTGGGCGTGCGTTTGGGCAAAGGTGGCCTTAATGGCCTCGCCCATGTCGACCATCATCTCGTCGATGAAGCTGCGCGTGTGAGTGGTAACGGTAACCTCATCGGCAAGGGTGCGAATTTGCCCCACATTATTAGATGTCTCCACCGTGCCCGGCAGGCTCTCACTCATCTTAATCACGCCCTGCGGCGTTTGCTCCAATGCGGTGAGCAGAGTCCGCGTGCATGCAGGCTCGAAAACGCGCTCTTGGGCTGTTGCGGGTGTAGCAGCGCAGGCAATAGCGGGATCGGTGTCTTTGTATTCTTCGTGCAACCATTCGCTGAACTGACGGATGGGTGCGTCCACACTCATGCCCGGTTCAATGGCAATGATGGCTTTGGCGGCACCTGCGATAGAAGCGCTGGCATCGCCCACATGAAGATGAGCGATATAGCACGGAGCATATTCATTTATGATTCCCAGCAAGCGCACCATGAGGGTGGTGGCACTGGCGCGACCTTTATTGATGTCCACGCCGGAGTGCCCGCCGCGCCCGCCACTGATGCTCACTTCAAGCCATTGCGCGGCCTGTGGAGCAGATTGCCAAACGATGGGCAAGTGATGAATCTGCATATAAGCTCCAGCCGCGCCGGTGGTGATGGTGTCGTAGTCTTCACTGTCGAGGTTAACCACCTTGCGGCCCTTGATGAAATCCGGGGCAAGATTGGCCGCGCCAGTCATGCCATCCTCCTCGTTGGTGGTGGTGATGACTTCGAGGGCTGGATGCACGATGCGGTCGTCTTGCAAGATGGCCAAAGCCATAGCCAGTCCTATGCCGTTATCGGCTCCAAGCGATGTGCCGCGTGCTTTCATCCAGTCGCCATCGGCATAGGCTTCGATGGCATCGTTCAGAGGGTCAAATGCGCGACCCGGCTCGGCCACGCACACCATATCCATGTGGTTGAGAATCACAATGGGCTCGGCAGCCTCACATCCGGGCGAGGCCGGCTTGCGGATCACCACACAGTTTTGCGAGTCGCGGTCGTAATCCAATCCCAAATTGCGGGCAAAATCACACAAAAAATCGGCCATACGCTCCTCGTGGTGTGAGGGGCGAGGCTCTTGGTTCAGGCGTTTGAAAATATCAAACACCACTTGCGACGAGGGCACATAAATATCATTCATGCTGGTTATCGTTTTTATGCTTGTCATTAATTTTTGAGTTATCTCATGCAAAGATATGAAAAAGCGAGAGCAAGACAAAATGAATTCATTCATTTTTTATGCCGGGTGCAAGCAATTTAGCGACTTTATTCGCAACGTTACCTAAAACGTGAGAAAAGTCAAATTTATTTGCAATTTCCTCGAGGGCGAATAACTCGGCACAATCAACGTAGCTGAAAAGCGTCGTAAAAACGCAACGTGTTTTCCTGAAATTATCTACCTTTGCAACCATTAATCAATTCAAATGGCAAAATGAAAAAGTTTTTCCTTCTAATTTTGGTGGCAGTGCTGCTGACCCCCTGCATGGCTTTGGCCGCCGACGCTGCGGGCAAAGCGGCAAAAAAATATTTTATCGTAGTGTCGAAAAAGGAATTGAAGTTGCGCGTCTACCAGCCGCAGGCGAAGGGCAACAAGTGCGTGGCCGAATTTCCTGTGTGCATGGGCAAGAATTTGGGCAACAAGCAGAGGAAAGGCGACATGCGCACACCCGAATCGCCAGCCGGCCGACCTTTCAAAATCAGCATGATGCAAGATGCCAGCACGTGGAAACACGATTTCAAAGATGGGCGTGGCAGCATTTTGGCCTATGGGCATTGGTTTCTGCGATTGGTCACTCCCGGCCATTCGGGCATAGGAATTCATGGCAGCACCAATAACGAAAATAGTGTGCCCGGGCGTGCCAGCGAAGGTTGCATCCGCCTGCGTGACAACGACATCATCATACTCAAAGAGCAGTATGCCTATGTGGGAATGCCGGTGACCGTTCTCCCTGAGAACGAAGTAGATACTACGGTACGTTAAGTGTGCGCACTCATGTTTCTCACTCCAGAGCGCAAGGGGGGGGCGGGGAAGCCAAGTAGCTTCCCCGCCCCCTATTTTTCTACGCAAAGGTTTGTTTAGCACAACAATGCCTGCAGGCGGTCGAGGGCGGCACTGAGGCCATCCACGTTTTTGCCGCCGGCCTGCGCGAAGCCGGGTTGTCCGCCGCCACCGCCCTGAATGAGCTTGGCCGCTTCACGCACCAGTTGACCCGCATTTTTGCCGTCTTTCACCAAGTCGTCGGTGAGCATGACGGTGAGCATGGGCTTGCCCTCAAAACGCGTAGCCGCGAGCAATGCCGCTTGCGACAACCCATCGGCGCGCAGAGCAATGGCCACGCCCTTCACCACGTCGGGCAGCATCTCGCCCTGCAGGGTCATCACGGCGATGCCGGCATCGTTGGTGCGGGCATCTTGCTTGAGCTGGTTTTTGAGTGAATTAATTCTTTCTTGGATAAATCCCTCGGCCTGATGGCGCAGGTTGGCGTTTTCGGCGATAGATTTTTTCAAAGCCACGATGGCATCGGGTGCGTTATTGAGCAACGACTTGATTTCGAGCAACACATCCTGCAAATTGTCGAGTGTGTTTTCCACTCCCTCGCCCGTAATGGCCTCGATGCGGCGAATGCCAGCTGCAATGCTGCTCTCGCTCACAATGCGAATCATGCCTATGGCTCCTGTATTGGCCACATGGGTGCCGCCACATAGCTCGATGGACGAATCATACTTCACCACACGCACGCGATCGCCATATTTCTCACCAAAGAGAGCCATCGCGCCCATTGTGCGAGCCTCATAGATGGGCAGGTCACGATATTCTTCACGCACAGTGGCATGGCGCACCATGGCATTGGCCAAATGTTCCACTTGACGAATTTCTTCGGGAGTGACTTTTTTGAAGTGAGAGAAGTCAAACCGCAGCATCTTGGCATCCACATAAGAACCTTTTTGCTCCACATGCGTACCAAGCACTTGACGCAAGGCAGCATGCAGCAAGTGGGTGGCCGTGTGGTTGCACTCGATGGCGCGGCGGGCAGGCACATCGATGGCGGCACGGAATGTGGCCGTCACATCGGCAGGCAGCGACTTGGCAATGTGTACAGGCAGATTGTTCTCGCGCTTGGTGTCGGTTATAACCACTGTTTCGTCACCACAGGTGAGGGTGCCACGATCGCCCACCTGACCACCCATCTCGGCATAGAAAGGTGTGCGCGACAGCACGATTTGATAGAACACATTGTTTTTCTGCTTCACGCGGCGGTAACGCAAGATTTGAGCATCACACTCCGTAAGGTCGTAGCCCACAAACTCAGTAACTCCTTCGCGCAGTTCCACCCAGTCGGTAGCCTCGACGGCCGCAGCGTTGCGTGCGCGCTGTTTCTGCTTCTCCATCTCCACATTGAAGTCGGCCTCGTTCACAGTCATGCCATGCTCTTTGAGAATGAGTTGCGTGAGGTCGAGCGGAAATCCATAAGTGTCGTAGAGCGTGAGTGCCTCCCGTCCTTCAATTTGTTTCTTGCCGGCGGTTTGGGTATCGGCAATCACTTTCTCGATGAGTTTCATGCCCGTTTCGAGGGTGCGCAAGAAAGAGTCCTCTTCCTCTTTGGTGACGTGCATGATGAGGTCGCGCTGAGCCGGCAGTTCGGGATGGGCATCGCCCATGCTATCAATGAGTGTGGGGATGAGCCTATACATGAACGCCTCTTTCATGCCGAGGAACGTGTAGCCATAGCGCACGGCACGACGCAAGATGCGGCGAATCACATAGCCGGCCTTGGCATTGCCGGGCAGCTGCCCGTCGGCAATGCTGAAGGCGATGGTGCGCACATGGTCGGCCACGACGCGCATGGCCACATCCACATCGCGGTTCGCGCCATATTTCTTGCCACAAATGTTGCCAATCTCGCCAATGAGGGTCTGAAACACATCGGTGTCATAGTTTGACTTCTTGCCTTGCAGAGCCATGCACAGGCGCTCAAAACCCATGCCGGTATCAATCACATTGAAAGGCAGCGGCTCAAGCGTGCCTTCCGCTTTGCGGTTATATTGCATGAACACCAAGTTCCAAATCTCGATGACCTGTGGGTTATCTTTATTGACCAGTTCGGCACCGGGCACTTGTGCCTTTTCGGCTGGGTCGCGCAGGTCAATGTGAATCTCACTGCAGGGGCCACAGGGGCCGGTGTCGCCCATTTCCCAAAAGTTGTCCTTGCGGCTGCCATTGATGATGTGGTCTTTGGGCAAATGAGCTTCCCAGTAGCCTGCCGCCTCATTGTCGCGCTCAAGTCCCTCAGGCGCATATCCCTCAAAAACGGTGGCATACAAGCAAGAGGGGTCAAGATGCAGCACTTCTACCAAAAACTCCCAACAATAGTCAATCGCTTCGCGCTTGAAGTAGTCGCCAAATGACCAGTTGCCCAGCATCTCAAACATGGTGTGGTGATAGGTGTCGTGTCCCACTTCCTCAAGGTCGTTGTGCTTGCCACTCACGCGCAGGCACTTTTGCGAGTCGGCCACGCGTTTCCACTGCGCTTGCTTGTTGCCCAAAATGATGTCTTTGAACTGGTTCATGCCCGCGTTGGTAAACATGAGTGTGGGGTCGTCTTTAATCACCATAGGTGCCGAGGGCACAATGTGATGTTGCTTTTCTTCAAAGAAGCGCTTGAAGGCTTCACGGATTTCTTTTGCTGTCAGCATTTATGTGAGATTTTAGTTTTTATCAAAAATAACTTGCAAAGGTACAAATTTAATTATAATCACATCAAATTACCATGCCAACAATTTAACAGTTCGGAATAAATTAGTAAATTTGCAAAAATAAATCAAATGAAAAGATTCCCTTTGGGTTGCCGCTGTGTTTAGGCCAATAACCCCGCATAGCATCGTGCGGCTTGCCGAACTGCTGGCCCCTGATGATTATTTGGAAAATTACTGAGAATGATTAATTTTGTCACTTGCAAACAAATGGAAACATGGAAGAGCTGACGAAAAAATTCTACAAGATAGGTGATGTGGCACAAATCTTGGGTCTGCCCGAGAGCACTCTTCGTTATTGGGAAACTCAGTTCACCCTCATCAAGCCACGCCGCAACGCAAAAAACATACGTTTTTACACGCCTGCCGACATCGAAACCATCAAGAAAATTCATTTTTTAGTCAAAGAGCGGGGGCTTAAGCTTGATGCGGCCCAAGAGCAGATTCGCATCAACCGAGAGGGTGTGGACAAGCGATATGAAGTGGTGCAGACGCTCAAAGGCATCCGCACCCACTTGCAAGAGCTCATTGCGGCTCTTGATGCAAGAAAGCAATAAAAACCGATTGGGACCTTTACTTGCCGCCGCCCATTGGCTGCTGCGACTCTCCTCCTTTCTGACCACCGCCCACCACATCGTTATTCTCGATGGTCTTGTCGGTTTTCTTCACATAAGCCTTCAGCGAACCGAAGCGGTAACTCACTGAGAGCTGGAATGAACGCTGGCGGTACTCATATCGTTGCCAGCCCGTGTAATCGCCCTGCGTGGTGTGTGAGGTTGAGTGGCTATATTTTCCCGAGAAGGGATTTTGAGCGCTCGCACGCACCGTCAGCCTGTTTTCTTTGAGGAATGAGCGTTGCAACGCAAAACTGTGAAACCACGCCCTTCCCTGATAACCATACAAGTTATAGGCACCACCTCCCCATTGTCCCAGCGAACCCGTGAACCGCAACTGCCACGGCAGCTGTTGTGTGAGTTGTGCGTAAAAGTTGGTGCCCCATCGGGCATTTTTAAGTCCCAGTTCTTTGCTGCGATAATAGTCGCGACCGGCACTCGCATTGAGCATAAAACTGGTTTTGGCCACTGGATTCCACTGCACGAATCCGCTCACGCCCACCCAGCGATGCAACAATGTGTTGTCGTAGGTGTAATGATCTTGCCCATTGCGGTAGAAGTGCACATCTCCAATGCCATTGCTGCTCCAGCTGTAGCCGGGTACCACATTGAACGTGAGCAAACGTCCCACTTGCATATAGGTCATGCTCATGGAGTAGTTGCGCGAACTATTCAAATTAGGATTGCCATAGGACAAATCGGTGGGCGACTCGCTCACACCGGGATTCAAATAGGCAATGCCCGGCCTGTTGATGCGCGTGGCAAATGCCGCTTTGAGCGAGCGGCCCATGTCAATCTGATAGCTCACGCTCGCACTGGGCACCCAGTCGTTCAAACTGCGGTGAAAACTGCTCTGGCTGCCATCGGGGAATTTCGCGCTCAGGTAGCTCCATTCATAGCGAAGTCCGGCACGTGCGCTCCATTTTTCCTTGCGATAGGTGTAGCTGGCATAAGCCGCACCCACTTGCGTCAGGTGCTTGAAGTGCGAGTCGCGGTCAGAGATGGGACTGATTCCCTCGTCGGTCACATAATCGGTATGGTTTTTGCTTCGGTTGGAGCGATGGATGTATTTCAGTCCGGTTTCAAAGGTGTGGTATTTGAGGAAAGGACGCGTCCAATCGAGCTGCCAAGTGTGCTCCCAAAATCGCTCATGTCCATCACGATTCAAGCCGCTATACGTCATGGGCGCATTCTCCTCTTCCAAATATTGGCTGCGCATTTCGTCGTTGCCACTCGAGGTAGAAAGCATGTAACTCAACGTCAACGCCTCGCCTTTGCGATGGGTTTTGTGCTGAAAATCAAACCGTCCGTCCAAGTTCAGGTAGTCATTATTGGGCAGCAGGCTCCTGCTAACATATCTATACAGCATTTCACCCGCCGCATTGCGCATGGTGACCCACGAAAGAGCCGGATTCACCTTGAAATTGTAGTAATAGCCACCCAGCGACAACGTGAGCAGATTCAAGGTGTCGGGCTCAAAGCTCGACTCGATGTTGCCATAGTGCACACCTACTTTACTTCTATTAGATGACTCATATCCACGATCATCACCAGTGGCCACATAGTGATGCAACTGGTAGCTGCGCTGGGTGCCGGCCCTATACCCACGATGGTTCCATCCATAATTGACCGAGGTTACCCATTTGCCCACTTGTGTGGTCACATAGGCACTGGCATTGGGATTGCCCGTTTCGCTCACGCCGGCACGCAGGGTACCCGTCACGCCCTTGAGGGTGTTGCTGCTCACGGTCACTATATTCAAGATGGCGGCCACGCCCTCGGCATCATATTTAGCACCGGGCTCGGTGATGACCTCAATGCGCTTGATCATGCTTGCCGGCAATGCTTTCAGCACTTCTTTAGGATTGCTGCTCAAACTGGGGTCAGGATGGCCATTCTTGTAGATTTTGAAATTGGAGTTGCCGCGCACGCGAATGTTATCCTCTCCGTCCACGCTCACCAGCGGCACTTTGCGCAACATGTCGATGGCCGTTGAGGTTTTCGAATCGCCATCGGCTTGCACGTCGTAACTCAAACGGTCAATCTCGGTCTTGATAAGGGGGCGCATGGCCACCACTTCCACTTCACTTAAATGGGCAAAAATCGAATCGATTGCCGCGCTGTCGGGAGCAACAGAAACGCTGCCTGCGTTCTGGGCGTTCACACTACCCAGAACCAGACATGCGCAAAAAACGAATAATAATCTCATAAAACTTTTACAAAAAACTTATTGATTTATTGGATAGACGAACTACCCGCTCAAAAAGTTGCAAAGTTCACTGTTAAAAAATGCAATTTCATGGTAATTATTCTCTCCTACTCTATTCTTCATCTTCTTCGCGCCGGTGTCACATGCCCGAAATTTTTTGAATTTCACCCAAATTCAGGTAACCCACGATGTCCACCAGCGAGAACTCGTCTTTTTCAACATTGATGACCACATATTCATATAATGGCGCGCTTACCCGCTTCGTCACCTTGGCTTCGTTGCCCGTTTTGTTGTGAGCCGTCATTCCTTTTTTCACATTTCCCAAGCGTTTTACCATGATGTAGGTGCGCTCATTTTTGTCTTTTTGTGACAAGACTTCCTCATAACCTTCTTTTTGCATGAGGTCGAGCGATTCTTTAAGAAGTGGGCGCACCAGCGAGCCTTTCTCGGTAGAGAGGATGCGAATGCTCTGAATCTTGCTGGTGAGGTGCAGCACTTTTTTGTCGGCCGTCTTCACATTGCCCATCATGCCTATCATCGATTTTGATATTTTTGTAATCGACACGTTGTCGTCGTCGGCATATTTTTCAAAAAGTGCGTTTTGCGCCTGCAGGGCCACTGAGCACATTATCACCACAGCAAGCATCGTCATTTTTTTCACAATCACGTTCATTTCTATTTTCTTCATTTAGTTGGTTCATAAATATTTTTCCACATCATTCATTCCCCGATTCAGGTTTGTGGAGAATGTTGAGAGTGCGCGCTCGGTTTGGTCATAAGCCTTCTCGCCGTTCAAGTCTTGCGACAGGCGCGTCAGCACCGAGGCGGTGATGGCATAGGCTTCTTCGGGACTTGAACAGGTGTCCACGATCGCTTCACTTGGGCGATGGGTCGCATAGCGGGCCACACCCAGCACGAGAGCAATGCTTGCCGCCACGCCCATCCATCGCATCCACACCACTTTGCGCACCGTGCGAGATGGTTTCTCGGCTTTTTTCTCGCCGGCAGCCCACTCATCAATTTTGTCGGAAAGGCGATTGGCAAGTCCAACAGGCACTTGTGCCACCTCGTTAAGAGCGAGGAAGTAGTCACGTTCTTCTTGCAACTGGGCCGGAAGCGAGGCTGAAGTCATGCAATCGCGCAACTCCCGTTCCTCATCTGCCGTTGCGAGACCATCGTAATAACGCTGTAACAGCTGGTTAATCCTTTCGATGTTCATTGTCTTATCCATTCCTTAAATTGTTTCCTGACCGTTTGTCGCGCTCGGCTCAATAAGGCCCTCACACTGCCCTCGGTCAGTCCCGTGTCGTGGGCTATTTCTTCAAATTCGGCATTCTCAATATCCCGCCGCATGAATACGATTTGTTCATTTCGGGGCAGCCGTTTCACGATGTTGTTAAGCTGGTGAAGCATTTCTTCATGCTCAAGCGGCTGCGCGGCATCACCATCTGATGCCAACGGCAGGTCGTCGGGTGGCCCGATGTCGATGTCGCCGCTTCCGCCGGCCCGCCGTTTGTCTAAAAATCTGTTTTTCACCAGTCGCTGGCAATAAGCCTCCACATGAGTCACCTCGCCCAACTTTTCTCGCAGGCTCCACAACTTCAAGAATGCGTCTTGAACAAGATCTTCGGCATCTTGTGCATTGTGGGTGAGCCTCCACGCCGTTCTATACATGAACTCGTGCTGCGGCAGAAATTTGATTTTGAACTCTTGGGCATCCATCAGGTAATGAGGTCTTTTGAGCGAATCACTTGTTCATCGAGAGAACGGGCTGCAATGAGTCAGGGCTGATTTTGCCCTTCATCCTCACCAGCGTCGCGTCATTTCTATCCCATGTGATGACCACCATCTCGCTGATATTGCCGTTTTTCTCTTTGGCGTAAATGCGAGTGTTTTCGCCGCCGTCGCTGTTTTTCAGCAAAAGGCTGTAATTGTTCAAGTCGTCAGTTTCGTTGAGGCGGTTCATGAATTGCCTTTTCACTTTCTTGGAACAGTCACCCACATTAAGCACTTCCACACTCGAAACACCTTTCAGGTCTATGGGTAATTGAGGCACCATTGAGAGTCCTGCACGTATCATTGTTTTGGGCACATGTATGAACGATGCTTGAGGTTCGCCGCGAAACTCGGCTATCAGGTTGCTCACCGTGCGCGCACTCACTGTGCCACACCACATCATTGCCACAAAAGCTATTACAATCATCTTTTTCATAATCATCTCATATTTTTTTGAAAACACACAATGTTTGATTATCTCATTTTGAAAGCGCTTTCACTCATACAGACGAAACATCACCACCTTTTGCAACAACCTCGCTTCATTTTTTTCAAAAAAAAATCTTAATACCCACCTTTCACCCATCCCTCGACTGAACGCTTTGTCGGGTAGAAAAATGTTAATAGGGCGGCGATGTTTTGCGCTTGTTGTGATATTTCCGTATCTTTGCAAATTAATTGGCAAACTAATTGTAAATCAAAATAGAAACATTTATGAGTTTGAACATCGTTGTGCTGGCCAAGCAAGTGCCAGACACCCGCAACGTGGGTAAAGACGCCATGAAGGCCGACGGAACCATCAACCGTGCGGCGCTTCCCGCCATCTTCAACCCCGAAGACCTCAATGCATTAGAACAAGCACTGCGCCTCAAGGAACAGCATCCGGGCTCCACCGTGGGCATCCTCACCATGGGGCCTCCCCGCGCAGGCGAAATCATCCGTCAAGGACTTTATCGTGGTGCCGACAATGGCTGGCTGCTCACCGACCGCCTTTTTGCCGGAGCCGACACACTGGCCACCAGTTATGCGCTGGCTATGGGCATCAAGAAAATAGGCAAAGTGGACATCGTGATTGGTGGCCGGCAGGCCATCGATGGCGACACGGCCCAAGTGGGCCCGCAGGTGGCACAGAAGTTGGGTTTGAACCAAGTGACCTACGCCGAAGAAATCCTGAAGGTTGAGGATGGAAAAGCCACCATTCGCCGCCACATCGATGGCGGAATCGAAACCGTTGAGGCTCCCTTACCCGTCGTGATAACCGTCAACGGCAGTGCGGCTCCCTGCCGCCCTTGCAACGCCAAGTTGGTGATGAAATACAAACGCGCCACTTGCCCCATGGAGCGCACAGGCCAAGAGCCGTGGGCCGCTCTCTATGACGAGCGTCCCTACCTCACACTCAACCAGTGGAGCGTGGCCGACGTGGACGGCGACCCCGCACAATGCGGATTGAGTGGCTCTCCCACTAAGGTAAAATCGGTGCAAAACATTGTGTTCCAAGCCAAAGAGAGCAAAACACTCACAGGCAGCGATGCCGACGTGGAGAGTGTAATCAAAGAATTGTTGAACGAAAAAATCATCGGATAAGGCCTTATGAATAACGTATTTGTATACTGCTAAATAGAAGGCACCACCATTGCCGAGGTGTCGCAAGAATTGCTCACCAAAGGGCGCAAACTGGCCGATGAGCTGGGTGTGCAGCTGCATGCCGTGGTGGCAGGCACGGGCATTAAGGGTAAAGTGGAAGACCAAATCCTCCCCTATGGGGTGGATAAGCTGTTCGTCTTTGATGGAGAAGGCCTATTCCCCCACACGTCAGCCCCTCACACCGACATTATGGTAAATCTTTTCAAGGAAGAGAAACCCCAGATTTGCCTGATGGGCGCCACCGTGATTGGCCGCGACTTGGGTCCGCGCGTGTCGTCGTCGCTCACCAGCGGTCTGACGGCCGACTGTACCCAACTGGAGATTGGCGACTACGATGACCAAAAAACTGGTCAGCACTACGAAAATCTGCTTTATCAGATTCGCCCCGCCTTTGGCGGAAATATCGTGGCCACGATTGTTAACCCCGAGCATCGTCCCCAAATGGCCACCGTGCGCAGCGGCGTGATGCAGAAAGCACTCTACGAAGGTGAAGCGCTGGGCGAAGTGGTATATCCCGAAGTGGGCAAGTATGTGTCGCCCGAAGCCTATGTGGTGCGTGTGCTCGACCGTCAAGTCGAGGCCGCTAAG
>JAFVCX010000094.1 GCA_017478855.1 Muribaculaceae bacterium
GCCGCCATACTGGCCGGCGACAGCTATCCCTCGACTCCGAGTGGCATCAACCTGCCCAACAGCAACTGGATTCGTGCCGCTCACGGCTCGAAATCGGTTACGCTCGAAAACATCACCGATGCTTATGACGAAGTGGCCAATGGCTCGGGGCTGAATGAGGAATTCGCTTACAGCCAAACTGAGATTGACCTGATGAAGAAATATCTCACCATCGCCGACAAGCTGCACACCGACTTGCATGAGTGCCTCGGCCACGCCAGCGGTCAGCTGCTTCCCGGTGTGGATCCTGACGCGCTGAAAGCCTATGGAGCTACCCTTGAAGAGGGCCGTGCCGACCTATTCGCCCTTTATTATCTTGCCGACCCCAAGCTGGTTGAGCTGGGAATCTTCCCCAACCAAGACACCTATAAGGCCGAATATTACAAGTATATCATGAATGGCCTCATGACACAGCTTTATCGCATTGAGCCGGGCAAGAACATTGAAGAGTCGCACATGCGCAACCGCAAATTCATCAGTGAGTGGTGCCTGCAGCACGGCAAAAAGGGCAAAGTCATAGAATTGGTGAAGCGCAAAGGAAAAACCTATGTGAAAATCAATGACTACGAGAAGCTGCGCGACCTGTTTGGCCAACTGCTTGCCGAGGTGCAACGCATCAAGAGCGAGGGCGATTATGAAGCGGGACGCAAACTCGTGGAAACCTATGGAGTCAAAGTTGACGCAAAACTGCATGCTGAAGTGCTGAAGCGCTACAACACGCTTGACATTGCTCCTTATAAGGGATTTGTCAACCCCGTTTATCATGTAGTGAAAAATGCTCAAGGCGACATTACTGACATCACCATTTCTTATGACGAGAATTATGTGGATCAAATGTTGCGTTATAGCCGCGACTACTCGCCCCTGACCAAATAACCGAGAAACATAGTTTCTCTGCTAATAAAAAGACTGGCGGCAAACGGAAAGTTTGCCGCCAGTCTTTTTATCTCTTTTACGGCACTGCTCAACTCATGCGATTCTTGTAGTCCTCATAGGTGAACTCTCGCATTATCACATCGGCTCCATCCATGCGATGAAGCACCAACGCCGGATGCTGAATACCGTTGAACATGTTGGTTTTCACCGTAGTATAGTGGTTCATATCTTCAAATGTGAGCCGCTCACCTATTTGCAGCTCATGGTCAAAGCTCCAATCGCCCACAAAATCGCCACTCAAACAAGAATTTCCGCCAATGCGATAGGTGGGTTTCGATGTATCTACCTCAGGTAGCGATTGGCTGATGCGGGGCTGATAAGGCATTTCCAAACAATCAGGCATGTGGCAGGCGAAAGACACATCGACGATGGCCGTACGGATGCCACTATTCTCCACTATATCGACCACACTTGCTTCTAAATCGCCCGTCTGCCAGCAAAAGGCGCTGCCCGGTTCCAATATCACGCATAAGTTGGGATGACGCTGCTTGAAGTCTTTTAATAATTGGATTAAATGCTCCACGTCATAACCCTTGCGTGTCATGAGGTGGCCTCCACCCATATTAATCCATTTCAAGCGCGGGAAGAAATGGCCAAATTGTTTTTCTACAGCATCAAGAACTTGCGACAAATCATAGCTGGAAGATTCACACAAGGCGTGAAAATGAAATCCTTCGACTCCCACCGGCAATTCTAAAAGCTGCTCTGCCACCACGCCAAAGCGGGAACCAGCGCTGCACGGATTGTAGATGTCGGTCTCAACCACCGAGCACATGGGGTTAATGCGAAGTCCACAGCTCACGCGATGAACGCCCTGTTTCGCATTATGCCTTTCGACAGCCTCTTTGAAACGCATATATTGCTCCACCGAGTTGAATGTGAGGTGTGAGCTGCCCTCTATAAAAGGCTCTATCGTGTCGGCTGTATATGCCGGACAATAAGTGTGGGCAAGGCAATCAAGTTCCTCATTGGCCAGACGCATCTCATTGAGAGAGCTGGCCGTTGAACAGATGCCATATTCCCGAAAAACCGGAAACGTCCGCCATAACGCATTGGCCTTGAATGCCATGATGATTTTCACGTCGGCTTCTTGCATCACACGCGTGATAAGCTGCAAATTGCGTCGCAACTTTTCCTCATATACAATATAATACGGTGTTTTTATCATGAAAGAATCGAGAATTTTGCGAAATTAAGCATCAAAGTTTTTACTCCTAACGAATCAAAGTTGACTTTAATCTTGGCATCGGCACCCGAATCGTCAACTGAAGAGATTGTGCCTTGACCAAACTTGTCGTGCAGGATTACCATGCCAGCCGTCAGTTCACTTACCGTGTGTTTTTGCATATTGCTTGATGTGGCCTTGGTCGCTTCCGATTTAGCACCTCGGGGTGTAATTGAGGATGGCACACTTTGAGTTGAGGCCGGGCGAGTAAGGTTGGGGCTTGTGCGTTCTGAAGTGGTGGGCCAAAACGATTCACGGATTTTAGAAAAATCATTTTCAACCGTTTGAGCCATTGAGGAAGTGTTGCACTGCAAATTGGCTGAATCAATATCGCGTAAAAAACGCGAGGCCACGCAACTCATTGTTTGGCCGTTGCGGTAGCGTGAAGTGGCATAAGTGATCACACAATTGGTCATGGCTCGGGTGATGGCCACATAAAACAATCGTCTTTCTTCTTCTATGCCCTCCATTGTGCCCAAACTCATGGAAGACGGAAAAAGCTCCTCTTCCAATCCCACTATGAACACATTTTTAAACTCCAAGCCCTTAGCTGCGTGCACAGTCATAAGGGTCACTTTGTTGTCATTATCATCGCCCGTATCTTGGTCGGTGAGAAGGGAAACTTCAGCCAGAAAATCGCGC
>JAFVCX010000095.1 GCA_017478855.1 Muribaculaceae bacterium
GGACTATGACGGCACTGGCGGCGAAAGCCACCACCCGGGCTCTTGGGACATCATGGCCGGCGGCGGCAGCTACAACTACTCGCGCACGCCCTGCGGCTACACCATCTTTGAGCGATTCTCGCTGGGATGGGCCAATCCTTCAGTCATCACCCAAAACGGCAGCTACACGCTGGGAGCCGTCAACCAAACCAATGAGGGCTACATCATCAAGTCGCCCAGCAATGCTGAATATTTCATTTTCGAAAATCGTCAAAAAACCGGATGGGACTATTATCTGCCCGGTCACGGTATGACCATTTGCAGGGTGGATTCCTCTAATTTGGACGTGTGGTATGGCAACAGCGTGAACAACAATCCCAAACGCATGTATTATGAGATGCTGCGAGCCGGCAACGCAACTTCGGGCGATAACCCGTCAGACCCCTTCCCGGGCACTGCCAAGGTCAGATTGATTGACAGCCAGTCGACCCCCAACCTCAACACTTGGTCGCAACTGCCCAACGAATTCATGATTCACAGCATTGCCGAGAACGGTGGCGTCATCACCTTTGATGTAATCAAAGAAAGCGAAGTGGAAACCCTTGTTGAAGACTTCGAAACCATGCCTGTCACCACCTCCACACGCGAAACCAATGTGCCCGGCCGATTCGCCACTTGGACTTTCTCGAAGTCCAACGTCATGTCGCCCACCGAGGAGGACAGCAAAAATGGCCAGAATGCCGTGGGTATCGTCAGTGGTGGTGTGCTCACCATGACCTCCGACTTCAATTATGAGCCGTATCTCGTCACTGTGCGTGCCTTCAATCCCACCACCACCGAGGCTAAATACAAATTGCTCTACTCCACCAATCAAGGCTCCACTTGGACTGCCTTAGACGATGTCATCTCGGTGCAGGCCAATACGCTGAGCCGTCTCGCTTGGAGCGTGAACATCGACAAGCCCGTGCGTTTCCGCATCAGCATGACCGGTGGCAGCACCAGCAAGAAGAGCTACCTCGACGATGTGACCATCTATCACCGCGATGCGTTCCAGTCCTACAAGCAGGGCGACGTGAACGGCGATGGTGAAGTGGATGTGAACGACGTGAACATCCTCATCAACATCGTGCTCGGCAAAGACGATGCAAGCCAGTATGGCGGCCGTGCCAACGTGGACGGAGCGGGCGATGTGGACGTGACCGACGTGAACACGCTCATCAACCTCGTGCTCGGCAAATAACTCAACCTGAATTCTTCCATAACCCCATCTATGAGAAATTTAACAAACCTTCGCGTGGCCATCATGTCACTTTTAGTCATGATGGCCGCACCGATGGCTTTTGCCATCCCGGCCGACCCAACCCCCGGCAGTGTGCTTCAACCCGATGGCACCACCCTGACGCTAAAGCTGGTGGGTGACGAGTTTTTTCACTACAATACCACCCTCGACGGCTACACCGTGTTGCCCACCGCGCACAATGGTTTTGAATATGCCGTGATGCAAAACGGGCAACTCGCGCCATCGGGCATGCAGGCCCACGACGCTGCCCTGCGCACCGCCAGCGAGCAAACTCTGCTGGCCGGCATTGAGCGTAACCTCACCGGCACGGCTTTGCGTGAAAGCGGACGCACGCTGCGTGCCCGCATCAACGGGCCGGCCCAAAAGGTGCAACTTTTTGACTACTCCAAGTTTCGCGGCCTCATCATCTTGGTCAACTACAACGACAAGTCCATGTCGATGAGTAATCCCAACCAGTTCTATGACGCGATGGCCAACGACAAGAACTACACCGGTTTCAGCTTCAATGGCCGCTGGCAGAGCTGCACGGGCAGCATTCGCGACTACTTCTACGACCAGTCGATGGGCAACTTCGACCCTCATTTTGATGTTGTAGGCCCCGTCAATGTGGATTTTGCCTGCACCGATCAGCAATCGACCAGCAACTCATGGCGCATCTTCAAGGCCGTGCTCGATTCTCTCGACACCTCCATCGACTTCAGCCAATATGACACCGATGGCGACGGCTTTGTGGATATGGTCTACTTTATCGTAGCCGGCTATTCGGCCAATTACAGCGGCAACAACGGCTCCTACCTGTGGCCCCACAAGTCGTTTCTCTATGACTATGAGAACCGCAGCTACATGAGATACGACGGAGTGAACTTTGGCACCTACGCCTGCTCCACCGAGATTTATGGCTGGGAATCGCAACGCTCCACCATGCCGCTGGGCATTGGCACCATTTGCCATGAGTTCAGCCATGTGCTGGGCTTGCCCGACCTGTATGACACCGACTATGACAGCTCGGGCGGCCAAAGCCATCATCCGGGCGCATGGGACGTGATGGCCAGTGGCGGCAGTGGCAACTACGGACGTACGCCCGTGGGCTACAGCATTTGGGAGCGTTACTCTCTGGGGTGGGCTCATCCTCAAGAGATTACCCAAGCGGGCGACTACACCCTACGTCCCGTGCACAGCTCAGCCGAGGGCTACATTCTGCGCACGGCCGTGGACGGCGAGTTTTTCATGTTCGACAACCGCCAGCAAGTGAAGTGGGATGCCCTCTTGCCCGGCCACGGCATGATTGTGGCGCGTGTGGACTCGACCGATGCCCGTGTGTGGGAACGCAACGACGTGAACATCAATCCCGAGCGCAACTATTATGAGTTGCTGCGAGCTGGCGGAAGCACCAGCGGAGCCTCGACCGGCGATGCCTTCCCGGGCACGGCGCAAGTGACACGAATCGACAACTTCACCGATGCCAACCTCAAAACATGGGCCGGCCTGCTGAGCACATTTGGCCTCAAGGACATTGCCGAGGACAACCAAATCATCACATTCACGGTCATGGAGCTGGAAGCCCCCAAAGCCCTCATCGAAGACTTCGAGCCGATGCCCCTCTCCGGCAAAACCTCCGGTGAGATGAAGGGCAGCCTCACCACTTGGAACTTCAAGAACGCGCATGTGGTGGAGGCCGGCGAATATGGCAACGGCGAAAAAGCCGCGGCCTTTTATAAATCTTCGCTCATCGCCACCGTGAAGCCCGTGCGAGCCTATGGCTATTTCCTGAGTTTCGATGCTTACAACTCGGGCAACTCTGCCGCCAAGTTCAGCATATACACCTCGACTGACAACGAAACGTGGACCAAGCTGAATGCCGATGCTTTTGAGGTCCCCGTGAAAACGAAGGCATCCTTCAGCCAGAGCATCAGCATGAAAGAGCCCACCTACTTCCGCATCAACTGCACCGCAGGCAGCAACACGCTGCCCGTCTACGTCGACGACTTCAAGATTCTCTACGACGGTCTGATGGACTTGGAGGGCGACGTGAACGGCGACGGTGAGGTGGATGTGAACGACGTGAACATACTCATCAACATCGTGCTGGGTAAAGACGATGCAAGCCAGTATAACGGCCGCGCCAACGTGGACGGCGCGGGCGATGTGGACGTGGCCGACGTGAACACGCTCATCAACCTCGTATTGGGCAAAAATTAACGCCACCGGCACTATGAAGATAGGCAACATAGACCTCGGCCACCGCCCCGTGATGCTGGCACCCATGGAGGATGTCACCGACCAATCGTTCCGGCAAATTTGCCGCGAGCAGGGTGCCGACATGGTTTACACCGAGTTTGTGAGTGCCGACGCGCTGATTCGCAACATCGACAGCACTTTGCGCAAGCTCACCATCGCACCGGCCGAGCGGCCTGCGGCCATTCAAATCTACGGTCGCGACGTGGACTCGATGGTGGAGGCCGCACGCATGGCGCAGGAGGCGCAACCCGATGTGATCGACATCAACTTTGGATGCCCTGTGAAGAAAGTGGCTGGCAAAGGAGCCGGAGCGGGCATGCTGCGCAACGTGCCCCTGCTGCTTGAAATCACCCGGCAGGTGGTGCAGGCCGTGCATATCCCCGTCACAGTCAAGACGCGGCTGGGATGGGATCACGACAGCAAAATCATCGTGGAGCTGGCCGAGCAGTTGCAGGACTGCGGCATTAGTGCTCTGACCATTCACGGACGCACGCGCTCCCAGCTCTATAACGGCGAGGCCGACTGGACGCTTATCGGACATGTCAAGAACAACCCTCGCATGCAGATTCCCATCATTGGCAACGGCGACATCACCACTCCCCAGAAACTGGTGGAGTACTACGACCGCTATGGCGTGGACGGCATCATGGTGGGCCGCGCCTCGATAGGAGCGCCGTGGATTTTTCGCGAGATGAAGCACTATTTGGTTCACGGCACTTTGCCCGAAATCAGCGATGCCGAGAAGATGACACTCATTCGCCGCCAGATAGCCGAGAGCATCGACCGCATTGACGAGCGACGGGGCATTTTGCACATCAGGCGCCACTTGGCGGCCACACCGCTTTTCAAAGGCATCTACGACTTTCGCAGCACCCGCATCGCCATGCTTCAGGCCGGCACACGGGCTGAGCTTGAAGCTATTCTCGACCATGTGGAGCGAGACATCTTGCCCGACACGTCGCGTCGCATTTTGTGACACTTACCAGAAACACAACCTTATTATGAATCGATTCCTGTATGTTCTCACGATGACGCTGCTCATGGCTCTCACAGCGATGGCCGGAGAAACCGAGCGGCGCGAACTGCATGTGGGCGACTTCACCAGCCTGCATGTGGTGGATAACCTGCATGTGGTGTATCGCAGCAACGCCGACTCGGCCGGAACGGCCGTTGTGGAGGCGGCCCCCGAAGTGCTGCGCGGCCTCATCTTTAACAACAACACCAAAGGCAAGCTCTCGGTGCAAGCCACCGCCGCCGTGTTGACCGGCGGCGCGTTGCCCATCATCACCGTCTACTCCACCTCGCTGACCGATGCCCACAATGCCGGCGACAGTCTGCTGGTGCTTGAACAAGTGAAGGCCGGCGACAAATTGCTGGTGCGCCTGAGCGACAACGGCGGCATTCTCGTGAAAGACGTGCATGCCACCACCCTCGACCTGAACATTCTCACCGGTCACGGCACCATTGAGGCCAGCGGCAGCTGCGACAAGCTGAACATTCGCCTGATAGGCACCGGCCGCATCGATGCCCTCCATGTGAAAGCGCAAGACCTCTTTTGCCGCTTGGTGGGTACCGGCACCATCGTGTGTGACGCCCACAAGATTCCTCTTGCGGTGCGTGGCAGCGGCACGGGCACCGTGCAGTATCGGGGCACGCCCACAGAGGTGAAAGTGAACAAATTGGGTCCCCTCAAAGTTGTTCCATTAGAAGATTGACTGCCTATGCCCCCTCGCGCGCCACTTCTCACCCGCGCCGAATGCACAGCCCTGAAAGGACTCGCCATCGTGGGCATCGCGCTGCACAACTACCTGCATGTGCAGCGTGGCTACTTGCAGGAAAACGAATATACCTTTGTGGCCGAGCGTTGGGCAGCGGCTCTGCGCTATTTTTCTCACCCCACCGCGCAGGTGGTGCAGCAAGCCTTCTCGTTTGCCGGCCACTATGGCGTGGCGATTTTTCTGTTTCTCACCGGCTATGGGCTGGTGCAGAAGTATGAGCAGCGAGGCGGCGCGCCGTTGCGGCGGTGGTCGTTCATCGGGCAGCACTACCTGAAATTGCTACGTCTGATGGCCATTCCCTTTGTAGTGGCCGAAGTGGCCTACGCGTGGATGCACGGCAGCTTCACCATGAATGCCGGCGAGGCCGTGGCCCAACTGCTCATGTGCCACACGCTGCTGCCCTCGCCCAACTATTATCCCGGCCCATTTTGGTATTTCGCCCTTGCCATGCAGGCCTATCTGCTCTATGCGCTGGTGCTCTACCGGCCCGGCGGCACTCCGGCATGGCGCAGCAATCTTGTGATGGGCTTGCTGGTGGCTGCATGCTACCTCTATGAGTGCAGCCTTACTCCCGACGGGAAAGCCATGTGGATGTGCCATGTGAACCTTGTGGGCAACCTGCCGCCGCTCGTGGCGGGTATCGTGTGTGGCCGCAGCCACGGAGTCCTGAGCCGCCGGCAAGGTGCGTGTGTGGCCATCGTAGCCCTTGCGGCATGGGGAGCCATGAACTCACATGTGTGGTTGTGGCTATGGCTGCCCCTCGTGAGTGCCGCATTAGGAGTGGGTCTTGTGAAAGCCATTCCCGCTCTTACCTGCCGCGCGGTGACGTGGACAGGCCAGATGAGCGCATGGATTTTTGCCGTGCACGCTATCGCAAGGCTTCTGCTGGAGCCGTTGAACCGTCATCACGCGACGCTGGGTCTTGTGGCGTTTGTGGCACTGACTCTGCTGCTGGCGATGGGTTATCGGCGGCTGGCCGCTCTGCTATGGAGCCGTCGCCCAGCAAGGTGAGAATCTTGCGGTTGCGCATATGCCTGAAGGTATTGAACGTATCGTAGATGTCGGTGAGAGCGAGGTTGGCGTTTTGCGCCTGCGCGTCGTAGAGTGAGGCACTTTGCAAACCCGCCGCCTCTGATTTGCCCTGCAAGGCACCACTGACGCCACTCACCTGCTCCAACAACTTCATTTGCAAAGAAATCATGTTGTAGGCATCGCTGTTGCCTTTCTGTGTAATCATTTGTTCGGGCTTGGCACTATGTTCGCGCGGGTCATAGGGGAGGATGCCCGTGGGGCTGCTCCACGCGCGGCGCACGTCGCGCCAAGTGAAGCCATCGGGCAAGGCTGTGGCCGGGAAAAGCAATACGCCCTTTGCGCTGACGGTCATAATCTGGTCGGCCAGCGTGATCATGCGGTTCACATGCTTTTGCTGGTCGATGGCTCCCTCCACAAAGGAGTGCACCTCACCATCGATGAGCGGATAGAATTTGGTGATAAACGGGTGCCTTCCTCCGGGCCACGGCGAGATGAAATGGCACAGCAAGTCGCCCATGGGCGAATACCAGCGACAATGCCACTGATGCACGATGTCGTAGCGTGAAGTGATGTTCGGGTCGTTCTTGGCGTGCTTCACGGCCGAAGTGTCGGAAAACGGAATGTTCGTGAGAGTGCCCCGCCGCTTGTCGTGGCACGTGAGCACTTCCTGACTTTCGAGCGTCCATACCTCGATGGCACGGTATCGGCCCGCCGGCGCGTGCCAAAAATCGTAGCCCCTCACCGAGCCTGCCCCGATGGATGAAGCGAAGTCGTTGACGCGCTCCTCGATTTGTGTGGAGTAGAGCCGCTGCACCCATTGTGCCTTGCGACGATTGCCCTGCGCCACGCGGCGCATGATTTGCGGCAAGGTGAGGTCGTGGAGCATGCCCACGATGGTGCTGTCGTCGCCCCGAGGGTCGGTGGCCGAATCGATGAAAAAATGATTGAGATTCACGTTATCCACTCGCACGCCGCCGGGCACGTCGGCCAGAGGTTCAACACGTTGCACACAGGCTCCCGATATGAGAAATTCTTCGAGCGCGCGGCTGTCGAGTTCATTGAGATGATTGGCCTGAATCACTTGCAAGAGCGAGTTGGCCCGGATTTGCTCGGCGTTGATGACTTGCGCCCTAA
>JAFVCX010000096.1 GCA_017478855.1 Muribaculaceae bacterium
CCGGCCTTTATTCGTGGATATCTTTTGAAAATGGATTTGTGGCAGGACTATTTTTCGTCGGCAAACTTGTTGGGATACTCCAGCGGCTCCCGTGGCCTGCGCAGCGCGCGCACCACGAGCCACACGCCCAAAATGATGAAAGGTATGCTCAGCTGCTGCCCCTGATTGATGCCTAATGTGGCTTGCATGCCCACCTCCCACATCACTTGCACGTTTTTGATATACTCAATGAAGAAGCGAGAAACGAAGATACCCAGCAAAAACACGCCAAAGATGAGTCCGGGACGCTCCTGCGCATTGCGCCGCCAGTAGAGCCATGTGCACAGGGCAAAGGTGACGAGATAGCATAAGGCCTCATAAATCTGAGTGGGGTGGCACGGTGGAGTGAATATAGGTGCGGCCTCGTTCATCCACTCGTTCACATTGCTCACTAAGCGAAAGCCCCACGGCAGGTCGGTCACGCCGCCATAAATCTCATGATTCATCAAGTTGCCCAGCCTGATGAGCGCGGCCACCAAGCCCACGGGCACCACAAGGCGGTCGAGCACCCACAGCATGCCCTTGTGGGTTACGTAACGGCTATAAAACCACATGGCCACAAGAATACCCAGTGTGCCGCCGTGGCTGGCAAGCCCTCCGTTCCAAATCTTGATGATGTCGCCCAAATGGTGCTTGTAGTAGCTGTCCCACTCATAGAAAAACACGTGTCCCAGTCGCGCGCCCACAATGGTGGCCACCACCACATAGATGAAAAGGCTGCCCAGCCATTTCTCTGGTGCGCCCTCATGCTTGAAGATGCGCGACACCATTTCGTAGCCCACAAGGAACCCGATGGCAAACATCACGCCATACCAGCGCACTGTCACAAAACTGTCAATCAAATTGGGACTTGCCGTCCATGTCACATAGCTCAACATATAAGAATCCTGATTTTCAAAAGCAAAATTACAATTATTTTTTGGATTCTCTCAGATTTCGATTTGGCAAGTCGAAATTAATTTGCGTTTGCGCTCGCCTTGCACTAACGTTGAGGCTGTGCCTCGAAATGAGGCTTCGGCTCGGAAAAGCTCAAATAAATTTGGCTTTTCTCTCGCCTTGCACTAATTTTGCGGCATGAATTTGAGCGAAGCAACAATCTGTGTTTTTGCGGCGTCGAGCGAGCGAATCCACCCGCGCTATGTGGAGGAGGCTTATAAGCTGGGCCAACTTCTGGCCGCGCAAGGTGCCACTATTGTCAATGGAGCTGGCGCGCGCGGATTGATGCGGGCCGTGAGCGACGGAAGCCTTGATGCCGGTGGTCGTGTAACGGGCGTGATACCCAAGTTTATGGTCGATAACAACTGGCAGTACGACCGTCTTTCCGAACTCATCATCACCCCCGATATGCACGAGCGCAAGCGGCAAATGTCGCTCATGTCGCAGGCTGTGGTGGCTCTCCCCGGAGGGATAGGCACACTTGAGGAGTTGCTCGAAGCGCTCACATGGCGGCAATTGGGCATAGCCGGTAAACCTTGTGTGCTGCTGAACACCCGAGGCTATTACAACCCCTTGCTCAGCATGCTGCGAACAGCCATCGACGAAGGCTTCATGAAGCCTTCGCACAGCCGCTTGCTTACGGTGGTGGATACGGCCGCCGAGGCTATCGATGCTTTGCGTGATGAGCTGGCTGAGAACACATTTGTTATTGAATCGAAGTATTAAAACCTCTTGTAAAAAACATCATCATCTCATCATGCCGCAAACGCTGGCACATAATACGCCCCTTGACAGCCTGCACGCCGCCGATAGCGCGGCCACTTACTATGCGCCCCAATACACCGACGCTTTTCCCACGGCACAAGATAGCGACACTTTGCTGATGGCCGAATCGGTGCAATCGCTGCCGCTCATGGAAAAGCACCCCTTGCAGCCGGCTGTGCCGCGCAAGAGCTTGCTCATAGAGGACACAGGTGCCATGCTCTTGCTGCTGGCGACAGTGCTGTTTCTGACCGTGAGCTACCGCACGGGCTACAAATACATTGAAAACTTTTTCCACAACATGTTTTCGGTGCGCCGCCGCGACAACCTGTTTGAAGATCACACGGTCAAGGAAACACAGATTCTCTCGGCTCTGGTGGCGGTGGCCTGTGTGGCCGAGGGTCTGCTGGGTTACTTTGCCCTATCGCTCCACGTGCCCGACTTGCGGCTGGCCCTTGCGGGACAGCCCACGCTGGCCATTGGGCTGCTTTCGGCCATAGCTTTGGCGTTTTATTTGGCGCAACTGGTGTGTTTCCACTTGCTGGGTTATGTGTTTGCCGATAAGGTCAGCACCAAGTTGTGGCTCGACGGTTTCAAAGCTTCGCAATCCATCTTGGGCATCGCTCTTTTGCCCGTGGCCGGCATCGCGCTGGCAGTGCCCTCACTTGTCAAAGCAATGCTCATAGTGGGCATTATACTGTATTTTTGCGTCAGAATTCTGTTTATTTGCAAAGGATTAAGAATTTTTTATAGCAATTTGCTATCGCTTGTGTATTTTATTTTGTACCTTTGCACCGTCGAAATTGTACCGTTAGCGCTCATGACGGTTTTAACGGTCAGTTTATGCCGACTAATGTTATTATAACAGGCATTATATCAGTATTATGAAGAAAATCTTGGTTTCTCAACCCAAGCCCGCTTCCGATAAGTCGCCCTATTACGACTTGCAGAAGCGGTTTGATGTAGAAATAGTGTTTCGCCCTTTTATTAAGGTTGAGGGCCTTGTGGCTCGGGAGTTCCGCCAGTCGCGCATTGCCATCCCCGACTATACGGCCATCATTTTTACGGCTCGCACGGCTGTGGACCACTTTTTCCGCCTATGTTCCGAAACTCGTTATCAAGTGCCCGATACGCTCAAGTATTTTTGTGTGAGTGAGGCGATTGCCTATTATTTGCAGAAATATGTGGTGTATCGCAAGCGCAGGATTTTCTATAGCGAATCGGGTAAAATAGAGGACTTGCTGCCCATCATCGATAAGCACAATAAGGAAACTTACCTCATGCCGGTGAGCGATGTGCACGACGACAGCAAAGCAACAGTGCTTGATGAGCACGGCATTAAATACACCTCGGCGGTGATGTATCGCACGGTGAGCAACGATTTCAAGCCCGGAGAGCCTTTTGACTACGACATGCTCATCTTCTTCAGCCCTGCCGGCGTGAAGTCGCTTAAGACCAACTTCCCCGATTTTAATCAGGGCGACATTGCCATTGGTGCCATGGGAAACAGCACTATCGAGGCGGTGAAGGAGGCCGGCTTGCGGCTCGACATCACCACCACCCCCGACGCACCCTCGATGGCAGCTGCCATAAAAAAATTCATTAAGAAGAACTATCCCCAGCTTGAGAAAGACGATGAGTAGCTCATCAATCTCCTCAAAGCAAGGAAGCAGCAAACAATCACCTGTATAAGTGGGCGTGGCAGTGCCGCGCCCGCGCTATAATGAGATGACGGGATTGCGATTATACAAATATGAGAAATTGTGCAGCCGCACGAGCATCAACCGCTTGTTTCGTGAGGGCGATTCCACCGTGGCTTTCCCGCTGCGGGTGGTATATCGCTTGCATGAGCCGCAAGGAGAAGCGCCTGTGCGTTTTCTCATCACAATTCCCAAGAAAAAGATGCGCCGTGCCGTGTGGCGTGTGCTGTTGCGGCGGCGCACCCGTGAGGCCTATCGCTTGAACCGCCACCTGCTCTACCCCACCCTCACGACGGCCGGCATGGCTGCCGACTTGGCTTTTCTATACATTGGCACCAGCCAATGCGCTTATTCGGTCATTGAGCAAGCCATAACCACGTTGCTGCAACGAGTGGCAGAGCATGCCCGGCAGTCGGCACTTGATTCGCAACAGCCATGAGAAAAATGCTTAAATCCTTGTCGCAAGGCCTGTCGTGGTTGCTCATTTTGCCCATAAAAGGATATCAGCGATTCATCTCGCCGCTCACACCCCCGGTGTGCCGCTTCACACCCACATGCAGCCACTATGCCGTGCAGGCCATAGGCAAGCATGGGCCGTTCAAGGGCACATGGCTGGCCATTAAGCGCATCGCTCGTTGCAACCCGTGGGGCGGCGGCGGTTATGACCCTGTGCCATGACCTTGATTGATTTTCACACCCATCATCAGCAGGCCCGGCAAGCTCTCATCAGCATGGATGCCCGCGACTTTTCCCCGCAAGCGGGCAAGGTCTATTCGGTGGGGCTGCATCCGTGGCGGTCGGCTCACGTTTCTCTGCATGATTTGGAGCGGCTGAATGAAGCCGCGCGCTGCGGTCAGGTGCTGGCCATAGGAGAAACCGGCATCGACACGCTGCGCGGTGCTTCGGTGGAGGAGCAAACCATGCTTTTTCGCCATCATGTGACTTTGGCGCAAGAGGTGGGCAAACCGCTGATTGTGCATAGTGTTCGCTCGGCACAGCAAGTGATTAAAACCTATCGTGAGCAGCGTGCCGGAGGGCTGCCGCTGGCCGTGCATGGCTTCAGGGGCAATGAGCGTGTGGCACAAATGTTGCTCAAAGAAGGTTTTTATTTGTCGTTTGGCGCACGTTTCAATGCCGCAGCCCTCGCAATGACTCCTGCCGACCGCATGCTCATAGAAACCGACAGCGACCCCGTGAACATTCACGAGGTCGCCGCTATGGTTGCCCTGTCGTTGGGTATCGACGAGCGGTTGCTATTGCGGCGCGTGGCCGAAAACTGCAAGCGTTTTCTATGCCTTTAGCGGCAACCGGCCTTAACGAAACACTCGATAATTATTAAAGGCCCAGTCTTCGCTCAGCAGCAGCTCGCCATGCCTCATGCGGTAGTATAGCCGCTCGGTCAGGCCGTCGCTGTGGCGAATGTAAAGCTGGTTGTTATAGTCGGTGTTCCAGAAAAACTCTGTTTGGATTCCCGTTTCGCTCCAGTAGATGCCCGTGCCGTCGTCATAAAAATAATATTCCTCATATTCGCCATAGTCCAGCGGATATTCATAGCCATTCTCCACCACGGCCACCTTTTCCCAGTGCCCGAGGATGTAGTAGTGGTCGTCGTCTTCGCAAGAAGTGACCGCAAGCATAAGAACGGCCAGTGTGGCAAGATAGTAAAGTTTCTTCATCGTTGTCGAGTTTTTAGGTGGTGTTTGATATCTTGTTGGTTGAAATGATGGCGCAAAAATAAGCGTTTTTTTCCATTGCATAGCAAATTTCGTGCCGGTGGGCCGACTTTTCTGCCCCGAATATTGTATTTTTGCAAACGATTCAAAATTTTTGTCGTTATGGAAAAGTTGCACATCATCACGCCGGTGAAGGATTCGATTGATTCAACCATCGATACCATCAATGCCATCATGGCCTCGGAAATCTCTGTGCCACACACCTACACGGTGTTTAACGATTTTTCTACGCCCGAAAACACGGCAAGGCTCGCAAGCGAGGCGCAAGAAAAAGGGTTTTCGCTGGTGAACCTGTGTGATATCACCACCCACCCTTCGCCCAACTACCTCCTAGTGTTGCAGATGACCCAAAAAAAGGCACTTGAAGAGAACGCCGGTGTGCTCATCGTGGAAAGCGACGTGACGGTGCAGCCCCACACCCTGCAAGCCTTGTATGATGGCGCGGTGGCGCGTCCCGATTGTGGCATTGCCGCGGCAGTTACTGTGGATGAGAATGGAGATATCAACTATCCTTACAAATATGCCATAGGCAAAGAAAATCAGGTTGTCGACAACAAGCGGCATTGCAGTTTTTGCTGCTCTTTGCTCACACTGGCCTTGCTGAGAACGGTTGATTTTCAGCAACTCGACGCCACTAAAAATTGGTTCGACGTGACCATTTCGCACGAATCGCTTGCGCGGGGATTGAAGAACTATTTATTCACCACCCTCCCTGTGCTCCACCGGCCGCACGCCAGCCGCCCGTGGAAGCTGCTCAAATACAAGAACCCCTTGAAGTATTACTGGCTTAAATTCACTCGTGGCCAAGATAAAATTTAATGGCGATGACCCCTGCTTCTTCTCTTAAAAAGATACTGATTACCGGTGCCGGTGGTTTCATAGGCGGTTTCTTGGTGGCCGAAGCCCTCAAGCGTGGCTATGAAACGTGGGCGGCTGTGCGCAGCACCACCAGCCGTGAGTTTCTCACCGACCAAAGAATCCACTTCTTGGAACTTGATTTTTCTGACGACGACAAGCTTGCCGCCGCACTTCAAGACCACATCGGCACACACGGAAAATGGGATTATGTGGTGCATAACTTGGGGCTGACAAAAGCCACCAACTACTTGGATTTTGAGCGGGTGAACTGTGGTTATATGCAGGCACTGGTGGAGCATTTGCGCAGGCTCGATGCCGTGCCGCAAACGTTTTTGCTCATGAGCAGCCTGAGCGTGATGGGACCGGGCGACGAAGTGTCTTATCGTCCGTTTGTCGCCACCGATGTGCCCTCGCCCAACACGCGCTATGGCACCAGCAAGCTCAAAGCCGAAACCTATCTGCAGACCCTGCCCCAGTTCCCCTACACCATCTTTCGCTGCACGGGCGTGTATGGCCCTCATGAGCGCGATTATTACCTGATGATGAAAAGCATCAAGTATGGCTTTGACTTCACGGTAGGATTCAAAAAACAGCTGCTCACGTTCATCTATGTGAAAGACCTTGCCTCTGCGGTGATGGATGCCCTTGCCGTGGGGCCCTTGCGGCGGGCTTATTTCATCAGTGAGAAACGCAGCTACACGCAAGCCGACTTCCGCGCTATCGTGTGCCGCCAGCTCCATCGCAGGTGGGCTTTGCCGGTAGTGTGTCCCATTGCGGTGGTGAAGCTGGTGTGCAAGGTGGCCGAGTGGTGGGGAAAGGTGACTATGAAACCCTCAACCCTCAATGGCGACAAATTCAACATCTTGCGCCAGCGCAACTGGGATTGCGACACCACCGATGCCACGCGCGACTTTGGCTTTAATCCCCAATATTCTCTCGAACAAGGCGTGCAAGAAGCAGTTGCGTGGTATAAAGAGGCCGGTTGGCTATAACCTTACAACAATCAGTCCACGCTGCGCTGCTCAAAGGCGGCAATGTCGTCGCGCCACGCCTGCGTGATGGGCGTGGGAGTGCCCGATTCCACATCAAAATGCACCAGCACACTGCGGCACTGGCATTTCACCTCGCCGGTGTCGGCATTGATGAGTTGCTGCAGCATGTGCACGCTCTTTTCTCCCAAACGCAGTGTTTGCGTGAGCACGGTCACGCGCTCGTTAAAGCGTGTCTGCGCGAGGAAGTCAATGTTCAGGTTCACAATCATGAGCGGTGGTTTGCTCCACTCAATGTAGCCATGCTTCACTTTGGTGAAGTAGTCGTTCTTGCCGAGGTCAAAGAGTTGAAAATAGCTCGTGTTGTTCATGTGCCCAAGCATGTCGATGTCATTAAAACGCAGCTGCACCTCGGTGGTGCAGCGAAAAGGATGCTCGGTGACTTGCAGATGTGTAGATTGCTTGATATTGTTGTCCATACGTCTAAAAAAGCGGTTTATTTGAAGATAATGTCCTTGATGACCTCTCGTCCCAGCACCCGATTGATTTCCTCCACAATGCGCGAGCGCATCATCGTCAGTTCGTTGCGCAGCGGTGCCGAGGCAATGTGAACCGTCATAATGCCGCCATTCACGTGGCGACGGGTGGTGTAGCGGTTCACGCCCAGCCCCATGATTTCGGGCCACAAGGCACAGGCCCGGTACTCATCGAGCTGGGTGTCGAGCTGTTCCTGCTTGAGAAAATCGTCCACGATTTGCCCTATGGTCTTGGCTTGGGTTCGCTTCATGGCTGTGGCGTTTTGGCAGGAGAAACTTCCCCGTTGGCCACGTTCATCATGACGTGCTCGCCGGGCATGCGCGAAATGATTTGATCAAGGTGAGTGCGGTTGGTGTCGGTAATAAAAATCTGCCCGAAACGGTCGGTGGCCACCACGCTCACGATGCGCTCCACACGCTGCGCGTCCAGCTTGTCGAAGATGTCGTCGAGCAGCAAGATGGGCGAGGTGGTGTTTGACTCGCGCAAGAAATCGTGCTGTGCCAGCCGCAAGGCGATGGTGAAAGTCTTGTGCTGCCCCTGAGAGCCGGCTTGCCGCAAGGGATATTCGCCCAAGAGCAGCTCCAAGTCATCGCGGTGCACGCCTCGTGAGGAATAGCCCAAGGCATAATCGCGCTGGCGATTGGCCTCGAGCAACTCGGGCAATGTCAGCTCGTTGAGTTGGCTGCTGTAACGCAGCGATACCGCCTCGTTGACCCCGGCGATTTCGCCATAAAAACGTTCAAGAATAGGAGTGAATTGCTCTGCAAAACGCTGGCGACTCTCGTGAATCACTTGTGCCGAAGAATTCATAACTTCTTCCACGGTTTCATAAAGCAACGGGTCACGCATTTCATTCCTAATCATGCTGTTGCGCTGCTGCAAGGCTTTGCCGTAGCGAATAAGGGCATCGAGGTACTCGGCATTGCCTTGCGAAATGATTTGGTCCATGAGCCTGCGGCGCTCTTCGCTTGCGCCGCGAATCAGGTCGGTGTCGAGAGGCGAAATCATCACCACCGGCAGCAACCCTATGTGTTGGCTCAGTCGCTGATACTCTTTGCCGCCACGCCTCACCACTTTGCGCCGACCGCGTTGCAGGCTCAGGCTGATGTCCTCCTCAGCATCGCGGCGTGTGTAACTGCCATGCAGCATCATGAAGGGTTCGTCGTGCCTGATGACGCTGCTGTCGGTCTGGTTGATGTAGCTTTTGCACATGCTCAAATAGTAGATGGCATCGAGCACATTGGTCTTGCCCATGCCATTGTTGCCTATGAGACAGTTCACACCTGCGGTGAACGTGAGGTGTGCCTCGGCGATGTTCTTATAGTTGAGTATGTCAAGGCGATTGAGTGTCATTTCGCATGCAATAAGTGGGCAAAATTACGAAAAATCGAATAAATCTCAAAAAAATTGCCCAGCCATGCTTGCGAATCCGCCAAAAATGGCTACCTTTGCACCATTCATATTGGTTTTGGGTAGGTTCCAGAGTGGCCAAATGGGGCAGACTGTAAATCTGCTGCGTCATCGCTTCGGTGGTTCGAATCCATCCCTGCCCACAAACAAACAGGAGGTGCTTCATGGCATCTCCTGCGTTTGTTTTACATGGCTCCCTGCCGGCCGGTTTGCTTGTCGCCGGTCGAGCTATTGTGGCCGGCTGGCAAACACATCGTGGTAGAGGTCGGTCATTTGCTGATAATGAATGTCATAGTTGAGCTTTGCCTCAAACTCATCTTGAGCTTGCTGCCCCATGCGCTGGCGCATGGCGGGGTCGGCAATCAGGCTCTGCATGGCGGCGGCAAGGCTAAAGGGGTTGCCCGGCTCGATGAGCATGGCCGTCAGTCCATCGGTCACATATTCGGGCTGTGCTCCATTGTTGGTGGTGATGTGGGGGCGGCCCTGCATCATATATTCAAGATTGGCAATGCCCAAAGCCTCAGGCTCCACACTGGGCAGCACGCCCATGTCGCATTGCTCAATGAGGTGTGCGATGTCTTCTTGAAAGCCAAGCAACGACACATTGCGCACAAGCTGGTTGGCCACAATGAAGGCCTTGATTTGAGTGACGTATTTCGGGCTTCCCTCGCCAATGATGGCTAAGTGATAGGAATCTTTGTCGAGTTGTGTGGCGGCCTTGAGCAGCACATCAATGCCTTTTTCGGGGCAGAGCCTGCCGTGATAGAGAATGAGAGCTTTTTCCCGGCCCACATTAAGCTGCTGACGCAGGTTGGGAGCTGGTGAGGCCAGCGGGTTGCCAATGACGCTGTCGCGAATCACAAGTGCCTTCTGCGGGTCAAATCCGCGTGCGCCGGCCATCCACACATCATGGGCCTTTTGCGACACGAACACCATCTTGTCAATAGCGTGATAAATCTTGCGATGGAAATAATTGGTGCGTGGCTTGACTATGCCATGCAGGGTCATGATGATGCGTGTGTGCGGGTTGTCGCTCATGTAGCGGGCCAGCATGGCCGTGAAGGCATCGTTAAAAGTGTGCACATGAAGCACATTGTGCCCTTTGCGAATGAGGCGTGCCAGCCGCTTGGGGCTATCCATGTCGGTTTTTCCCTTTAGCGGCAAGATGGAGATGGGTATTTCAAGGCGGCGAAAGTGCAGCAACACCGGCTCGTTTTTCTTGCACACCACCTCGGCATAAAACCGCTTGTCGTGTCGCAGACGCGAAACCATTTCATAGGCCGACTCTTCGGGGCCACCCCAATATTTATTTGAAACAAAATGAAAAACGGTGATCATCGTGTAGTTTTTGATTGACCTCTCCCCTCTCCGGACTTTAAGAGATAATTATTTCGATAAAACAATATTAATCAGCAAGTTGATGTCCGACACATCCTGCTCGTCATCACCATTCAAATCCTCATACCACATGGGATAATCGGCGATGAGGAAATTCTTGATGATCTTGTTCACATCGGCCACGTCCACCACGCCGTCGCGGTTGGCGTCACCCATGATGTAGGGCAGGAAGCGTCCTTTGTCCAAGAAAGGCAGCCGCTGCCCAATCCAGTCGTTTATATAATCAATCTCCTTTTCAAAGTCGAGGACTTGACGTGAAATGTCGGTGTCGCGGCTCCATCGTTTAGTTTCGCGGGCGGCGGCTCCGGTGCGAATCATTTGCCTGATGCGGTCGCCGTAACGCGCTTTGAGCGAGTCACCGCTCAGCAGCCCGGCTCGCAGCTCTTGGTAACGAGCCACCGAGCGCGTGCAAAAGTCGGCTGCATTGGTGTCATATAGTCGTTGGAACAAACGGTTAAAGACCGAAAAACCGGTGGTGGGTGTCACTTGAGCTTTGGCAGCCTCGGTGTTGATCCAATTTTGCCCCACGGTGCAATCGAGATCCCATGCGGCCAGTGTGAGTTTTTTGTCTTGCGTTTGGTCATAGCAGGCCCAATAGATGTTTTTCACACCGTTATCGATACCCATCAAAGTGTTCAAAAACACCCAATAGTCAATGAGAACGGGCACGTCGAAGTAATCCTCCACATGGGCACGAAATTCCTTGTTGTCACTGTTGACAACGAAATAAATGGCGTTATAGAGTGTTGAGTAATCAGTGGGCAACACATCGTCGGGGTCGGGATACTTCACTTCATAGCCACCCCATGAATCACGGTTGTTGTTATAGTAATAGATCGACCGCATGCGCGTGTTGCCATCGCTGGCAACGGCTTTCCACAGCATGCCACGAAACGTACCGGTGGTTTCATCATACTTTTTGAGTTTCATCTGCTTGCGGTCAAGAGCCTCGGTGAGCGCATACACTCCGGCATAATTACCGTTGAGCACCACTTCCACCATGTCGCCTCTAACGCCCGTGAGAGCTTTTGGCTCCTTGTCGGCATAATAAGGCTTGGCTCCTATGTCGAGCCACAGTTCGGTGCTCACGCGATTGCGAATGCGGCTCAAATCAATCTGGCCGGCATCCAAAATCCAACTGTTGTCGTTGCGAAGTCCAAAGAAAGAGCGGTCTTGCTTAACGCTGTCGGCCGTCACAAACTTGATGTGATAGTTGCGTTTATGGCGTCCTGCGGCGTTGGTGCTGCCGCCACGCCATTTGAGCTTGGCGGGCATGACTTGCGGGCCTGCTTGGTCGGGCATGTTCACAACCACTTGCGTATACTGATAGTTGTTGCTGAAATCACCGTTAAATTCCAGAATAGGATAAAAAGTGAATTGGATGTCGCCCTCGATGGTTTTGCCGCTTTCGTTTGCCTTGAGATGATAATTGCGGCTGCCGCTCACTTGATTAAAGGTAAACGCGGTTCCGAGAGCGACGGGAATGCCGTCAATGCTGATGTCGGTCCATGCGCTGTCGCAGTTAAAAATGGCTGTGAAATCGTTGTCAAACGCGCTTTGTGGCACACAGCAAAGCCAATTACCGGTAAGGCTGTCGTGCACGGCACGGCGGCTATCAAGGCTGATTTGTGCTGTGGCGGTCAGTGAGGCAAAACTTAGAGCCAAAAGAAATAGGGCGTTGACGATTCGTTTCATGTTTTGGTTATCTTAATGCATACCTTCAATGATATATAACGTGCGATTCACGCCATTTATTTCACGATGAATTTCTTGCCGGTTCGCACATAAATGCCGGGAGCGAGATTTTCGGTGGAATGGGGCCGTCCCAGCAGGTCATACACGATGCGACTCTCAGCGGCGGCGAGGTCGTCGGCCTTCACGTCATCCACCGCACTTCGGGCAAAGGTGTAGTTGTCGAGGTGATAGAGCCTGCGAGTGAGCCACTGCTTGATATATTCCTTTTCTTTCTCAAAGTCAAGTTCTTGTCCGCCGAGGTCGCTGTCACCGCTCCAGCGCTGGCTTTCGCGTGCGGCGGCACCGGCTTTTTGCAGCCGCGTGATGGCTTGCGTGTAGCGGGCAATGAGCGAATCTTGTTGCAGAATGCCGCCACGCAGCTCATGATACCTTTCGATGACGCTCTCGTGATAGTCGTCCACAAGCAGAAATAAGCGGAAGAATAGTCCATTTCCTATCTTGTATTCCCTATCGGGTCCCACACGCTCTTCAGGCCTGAAAGGCACGTTAGTCCAGTCTTGCCCCACGGTGCAGTCAAGATCCCACACGGCCGGCGTGAGCATTTGCTCCGTCTGGCTGTCATAGCAGGCCCAATACATGTTTTTCGATGTGTTGTCGATGGCCAGCAGCACTTGAACGAAGATTTGATAATCACGCACGACGGGCAAGTCAAACCACAGGTGACCCTGCCTGCGCAGCACGCCGTCATAGCAAGAGGAAATGAAGTAAACGGCATCATATAGCCGCTGGTAATTGGGGGGCACCTCGTCGGTGTCGGGATATTTGGTCACGAATCCTCCCCATGAATTGCTGATGTTGTCCATGGGAACCACCGCATTGAGGGTGGTGGTATTGGTATACTCGTCCGACCGCCACAACTGCCCATGCATGATGCCGTTCTCCTCGTCATATTTTTTGAGTTTCATCTGCTTGCGGTCAAGGGCCTCGGTGAGCGCATAGATGCCAAGATACTCACCATTCACAAAAAGCTCTATCATTTGGCTCCGCACTGCGGTGCGTGCCTTCGGTTCGCGGTCGGCGTAATAGGGTTTGGCGGCCATGTCGAGCCACAACTGATGTGCGGTCACGTTGCGAATGCGGCTCAGATCCACCTGCCCGCCATCGAGCATCCAGCTGTTGTCGCTCCGCATGCCCAAAAGTTTGCGGTCAAGTTTGTTGCCGTCGTTGTCTTCGAGCTTGATGTGGTAATTGCGCTTGTGCCGTCCGGCCATGAGGGTGGTGTGCCCCCGTAGCTTCACGCGTCCCTGCAAGAGCTGCACTTGGGCACTGTCGGGCTCGCTTAGCGCGAAGCGAGCCTTGCTATATGTGGCACTGATGCCCTCGTCGTGGATTTCTAAAATGGGCAGGAAGGTGAATTGCAGCGTGGCCGTGACGGTGCTGTCGGCCACGGTGGCCTGCAAGCGATGGGTGGTGGTGCCGTCGAGGTGGGAAAAGGTGTGCGCCCCACCCCACTCCACCGGTTCGCCGTCAATGCGCAGGTTGGTCCACAAGCCTTCGGCACCGGCACTGATAATGGCCGTAAAATCTTGGCCGAATTGAGCCTCAGGCACCGAACACAGAAAGGTGTTGCCCATGTCATTATGGGCAACATCCTTTCCGTTGATGCGCAGTTGTGGCCAAGCTATGGCGGCCACCATCACGGCCATGCTGGTAATGAGATGTCGCAGTTTCACTGAAAAAAAGCGGGTTTAACTCTCTTTGAAGAGGTCTTTGATGCCTCCAATCGACCCCATGAGGTTCGTTGCCTCATAAGGCAGATACACGGTCTTGGTCTTGTCGCCGCTGGCCACCTCTTCGAGCATCGAAATATATTTCTGAGCCAAAAGATAGTTGGCGGGATTGCTGCTCTTGCCCACGGCCACGGTGATTTTCTCAATAGCCTCGGCCTCGGCTTGTGCCCGACGTATGCGAGCTTGGGCATCACCTTCGGCACGCAAAATCTCGGTCTGCTTGTCGGCCTCGGCTTGATTGATGCGGGCTGTTTTTTGCCCCTCCGATTGCAAGATGGCGGCAGCTTTTTGGCCCTCGCTCGTGAGAATGGTGGCACGCTTGTTGCGCTCGGCCTGCATCTGTTTTTCCATGGCCTGCAAAACGCTTTGTGGCGGCGTGATGTCTTGCAGCTCCACGCGGTTCACCTTGATGCCCCACTTGTTGGTGGCGTCGTCGAGCACGGCACGCAGTTTGCTGTTGATGGTGTCGCGAGAGGTGAGCGGTTCGTCAAGTTCAAGCTCGCCAATGATATTACGCAGAGTGGTCTGTGTGAGCTTCTCAATGGCGTTGGGCAGATTGTTGATTTCATACACGGCTTTGAACGGGTCAACAATCTGGAAATAGAGCAACGCGTTGATTTGCATTAGGATGTTGTCCTTTGTAATCACATTTTGCTTGTCGAAGTCATACACTTGCTCGCGCAGGTCGATGCTGTTGGTGTAGTGGTAACGACCATTGGTGAGCGACACGATGTTTTTTGCGCGGTCAATGAAGGGGATAATCACATTGATGCCCGGTTTGAGCGTGGCATAATATTTACCCAGCCGCTCTATAATCTTGGTTTCGCTTTGCGGAATAATCACCAAGCTCTTTTTCACAATCACAAGAGCCAGCAGAACAAGAGCAATTAAGAAAATAGCTAAGAAATCCATATTGAGAAATGTTTAGAGTTATGATAATCAATCGGGAGTAACGGTGATGATGATGCTTTCGCGGTGAGTGACGCGCACTCGCGTACCCTCGGCAATGGCGTTGCCATCGGCACTCACGGCTTTCCAGTCGTCGCCATCAATGGCCACGCGTCCGAAGCCTCCTGCCTCAATGCTTTCGCTCACCCTGCCCTGCTGCCCTATCAAGGCATCGGCGTTGCTCAGTCGCTCGTTTTTGTCGCGATGCAGGTGCTTCAGCACAAAGGGGCGCACAAAAAACAGGCACAAAACCGAGATGATGGCAAAAACGATGATTTGCCAAGTGATGCTGATGCCTAACAGCGAACACACCAGCGAGGCAAGCGAGCCAATGGCAAAGCACATGATGAAGAAGTCGCCCGAAGAAAGTTCAAGAACCAATCCGGCTACGCACAGGGTTGCCCACAGGAGCCACATGTTTGATGCAAGGTAGTGAAGTATCATGATGAATTTTTTAATGAGTGCGTAAAGATATGAAAAAAAAGTGAAACGCAAAAGTTGAAAACCACAATTTGCTTAAATGTGAATTTTCGCAAATTAATGTTGCAAAAACTGTGCCAGAAAAACTCAATTTTCCCGACCGAGATAAAAGGTAGTTTCCATTTTTTGAATTCTCATCCGCTTAAATTTTGCATAAAAAGATGATTGATAGAACTTTGAATCTATTTTTTGATGAAAGAGGATTTTACGCAGAAAAAATGTTGAAACGTGTGCAAGAGCCTAAATCTGAAAAATCGGAGAACTCATCTTTCAGAAAAGATGGAAAATTAGTAAATTTGCAAGTTTGATTGTATAACGATGGCAAAAGTTTCCATTTATACCCAAAATGTGATGGCGCCGCCACTCAACGTGCAAAAGCTTGCCGAGTGGATCGACACCGTTGCACACCGGCATGGGCGTGTGGCGGGACAACTCACCTATGTGTTTTGTGATGACGAATACATTCTCGAAACCAACCGCAAGTTTCTGGGACACGACTACTACACCGACGTGATTACCTTCGATTACAGCAATGCACGCCGCATTGCCGGCGACATGGTCATCTCGCTCGACACCGTTGCGAGCAACGCTCAAATGCTGGGAGTGAGGGAGAGCCAAGAATTGCTGCGAGTGGTCATTCATGGCGTGCTGCACTTGTGCGGTATCAACGATAAAGCGCCGGGCGAGCGTGAAATAATGGAAAAGAACGAAAACGAGGCACTCGCATGTTGCCCCGATAATGTGTTGGAAGCATGAGGTTAGATTACGACGTGATAGTGGTGGGTGCCGGCCATGCCGGCTGCGAGGCGGCGTGTGCGGCGGCTCACTTGGGTTCTGCCACACTGCTGATTACTATCGACATGAATAAGGTGGCTCAAATGAGCTGTAATCCGGCTGTGGGTGGGATTGCTAAAGGTCAGATAGTGAGAGAAATAGATGCTCTTGGAGGGCAAATGGGCATCGTAACCGACCGCTCGTCCATCCAGTTCAGGATGCTCAATCGCAGTAAAGGGCCTGCCATGTGGAGTCCACGCTCCCAGTGCGATCGCATGCACTTCATGGCCGAGTGGCGCAAAACGCTTGAGGCAACCCCTAATCTTTATATGTGGCAAGACTCGGTGACGGGCCTCACGTTTGCCTCCGATGGCAGTGTGGCGGGCGTTTCCACAGCGCTGGGCATGCGATTCTCGGCCCGGTCGGTGGTGCTCACCACAGGCACATTCCTCAACGGACTGATGCATGTGGGCCGCGTGCAGCAAGAGGGTGGGCGAGTGTGCGAACCCGCCGCGCACGGCCTGACCGAACAGCTCGTGGCACGCGGTTTTAAGAGCGACCGCATGAAAACGGGCACTCCCGTCCGTATCGACGGTCGCACCATCGACTACACGCAAACCACTGTGCAAGAGGGAGATGAAAGACCCTCTAAATTTTCCTTTCTGCCTCATGTGCGCAGTGCCCTTAAGCAGCGCCCTTGCTGGATCGTCTACACCAATCCTGAAGTGCATCGGGTACTGAATGCCTCGCTCGACGAGTCGCCGCTCTATAATGGACAGATTACCAGCATCGGGCCTCGTTATTGCCCCAGCATCGAAACAAAAATCGTTACTTTTGCCGATAAAGAGGCTCATCAACTTTTTATTGAGCCGGAGGGAGAAGATACCCAAGAGATGTATCTGAATGGTTTCTCATCGTCGTTGCCAGCCAGTGTGCAGTTCGAAGCGCTGTCGCACATCCCGGCCTTGGCCCACGCGCAATACTATCGTCCGGGCTATGCCATCGAGTACGACTTTTTCGACCCCACGCAGCTCCACCACACCCTTGAAACCAAGCTGGTTAAGGGACTGTTCTTCGCCGGCCAAATCAATGGCACTACGGGCTATGAGGAGGCGGCTGCGCAAGGGCTTGTGGCGGGCATCAATGCCCACCTTGCAAGGGTGGGGGAGGAACCTTTCGTTTTGCAGCGCGATGAGGCCTATATAGGGGTGCTAATCGACGACTTGGTGACGAAAGGTGTGGATGAGCCTTACCGCATGTTTACCTCTCGTGCCGAATACCGCATACTTTTGCGCCAAGACGATGCCGACGTGCGCCTCACATCGCGTGCCTACCAGCTTGGCTTGGCCACCGAAGAACGCTACCAGCTCATGCTCTCCAAGCAAAGTCAGGTGGCTGCTCTCATAGCTTGGATGAAAGATTGCAGCGTGAGGCCGGACGAAATCAATGAGGCGCTTGCTGGCGTTGGGCAGCCGCCACTGCGGCAAGCTGCAAGGCTTTATGACTTGCTGCTGCGGCCGCAATTCTCCATTGCCGCTTTGGCCGATGTTTTACCTGCCTTTGCCGAGCAAATAGACCGCCTTGAGACCTTGCGCCGCGATGAAATTCTTGAGGCTGTGGAGGTGCGCGTGAAATATAGCGGTTACATCGAGCGTGAGCAGGCTGTGGCCGACAAGCTGCGCCGCCTTGAAGAAGTGTGCATCGATGGCAAGTTTGATTATGAGAGCATCCATCAGCTCTCCACCGAGGCTCGCCAAAAACTCTCGCGCATTCGCCCCGCCACCATAGGACAGGCTTCGCGCATCCCCGGCATCTCTCCCAGCGACGTGAATATATTACTCTTGTTATTAGGCAGATAAAATCAATTTGTTTCACGTGAAACAAAAACTTAGAAACAACCATGTTTACAAGTACCAACAAACAACTCGAACAGCTCGTAGCTGAACTGAAAACCCTTGTGCGCGATGTGCCCGACTTCCCTGTGCCGGGAATTCTCTTCAAGGATTTGACCACCGTGTTCAAAAACCCCGATTCGCTTCAGGTGATGGCCGATGCCCTCGCTGATATCTACGCCGATTGCGGCGTGACCAAAGTGCTGGGCATCGAGTCGCGCGGATTCATCATGGGCAGCGTTTTGGCCAACCGCCTCCATGCAGGCTTTGTGCCCGTGCGCAAACCCGGCAAGTTGCCGGCCGACACGCTGAAGATGGAGTATGAAAAAGAATATGGCACCGATGTCATAGAAATCCATAAAGATGCCATCACGAGCGATGATGTGGTGATTTTGCATGACGACCTGCTGGCCACGGGTGGCACAATGCGGGCGGCCTACGAATTGCTAAAACAGTTCAATCCCCGCGCCATCTACATCAATTTCGTTTGCAGCATCCCCGTGCTCAAGGGTAGGGAAGTGTTGCCCGCCGGCGTGCCGGTGACCACTTTGTTTGACTTCGGCTAAACGCCCTCCTGCCATGCGCGACGAGCTGAAGCTAAAACTCTCCTTGCTGCCCGAGGAACCGGGCGTGTATCGCTATTTCGACAAAAATGGCGTGATTATCTATGTGGGCAAAGCGAAAAACTTGAAGCGTCGCGTGAGCTCCTATTTCAATCGCACGCACACGGTGACGCGCACCAATGCGCTCGTGCGCCGCATTTGGGATTTGCAATACACGGTGGTCAATTCTGAAGAAGAGGCTCTTGACTTGGAAAACAGCCTCATCAAGGAATTTCAGCCGCATTACAATGTGCTGCTCAAGGACGATAAATCCTATCCGTGGATTTGTGTCACAAAGGAGTTGTATCCGCGTGTGTTCCTCACGCGCGATGAGCACAAGCGCGGTGCCAAATACTATGGCCCTTATCCCAAAACCGAGGTGGCAAAAGCGCTTGTGGACACATTGCGAAAGATTTTCCCGCTGCGCACATGCGCTCACAATGTTTCACGTGAAACAATCGAGGCGCAAAAACATCGTTTATGTCTTCAGTATCATATACATAACTGCGAAGGCTGTTGCCGTGGATTGGTGTCGCCCGAAGACTATGCGCAACACATTGCGCAGGTGCAGCAAATCCTGAAGGGCGACACCAAACAAGTCGAGGATTATCTGTACGCGCAAATGCAGAAAAAGGCCGCCGAACTCAAATTTGAGGAGGCCGACGCCTTGAAGCGCAAATATCTGCTCATTCAGAAATACCGTGCTCGGTCGGTGGTGGTAAATCCGTCGATTCACAACATAGACGCTTTCTATTTACTTCGCGACGACGATGCGGCCTATGTCAATTTCATGCACATGCGCCACGGAGCGGTGGTGCAGTCGCTCACGCTTGAATATAAACTTCAACGCGACGACGATGTGACCGATGCTGCCATCATGTCGCTGGCCATCAACGAAGTGCGTGCGCGTTTTGCCGAGAACTACAGCAATGAGCGTGTGCCCGAGGTTCTTGTGAATGTGATGCCCGACGTGGAGTTTAGTGGTTTCACTTGCTTCGTGCCGCAACGTGGCGATAAGCGCAAGTTGCTGTTGATGAGCGAAAAAAATGCTCGCCAAAGCCAAACCGACCGCTTGAAGCGCATGGAGAAGCTTAATCCCGAACAGCGCACCATGCGCACGCTCACCACGCTCATGAAGGACTTTCATCTTGCGGTGCTGCCGCGCCACATCGAGTGCTTCGACAATTCGCACACGATGGGTGCTAACGCCGTGGCATCGTGTGTCGTGTTTCGCGACGCGAAGCCCAGCAAGAAAGATTATAGGCACTTCAACCTGAAAGATGCGGCTCCGGGCGACGATTATGCCGGCATGCGCGAGGTGCTCACCCGTCGCTACACACGCCTTGTCGCCGAGGGCGAGCCGCTGCCGCAACTGGTTGTGGTGGATGGTGGCAAGGGGCAGCTCACAGCGGCCATCGAGGCTCTTGAAGAGGTGGGGCTGCATGGCAAGATTGCCCTCATCGGCATCGCAAAGCAGTTCAATGAGATTTATTTTCCGGGCGACTCGTTGCCCTATTACATCGATAAAAACAGCGAGTCGCTGCGAGTGATTCAGCGACTTCGCGACGAGGCGCACCGCTTCGCCATCACCCATCACCGCAAGCAGCGCACCCATGCCCAAACCCATTCACGTCTTGACGACATCAAGGGCATTGGGCCAAAAACAAAAACGCTGTTGCTCAAGCATTTCAAGAGTGTGAAGCGAATCAGCGAGGCCGATATCGGCCAGCTGCAAGAAGTGATAGGGGCAAGCAAGGCACAAGTGGTGTTTAATGAATTTCATCCCGATAAACCGTTATGAGAATAGTGATTCAGCGCGTGAGTGAGGCGCAGGTGACCATCGACGGCAGCGTGCATTCTTCCATAGGCAAGGGCATGCTCATTCTGGTGGGAGTGGAGCAGGGCGACACAATGGCCGATGCCGACTGGCTGGTGGCAAAGGCGGCAGCGCTGCGCATCTTCGACGATGAAGCCGGAGTGATGAATCGCAGTGTGGTCGACGTTGATGGCAATGTGCTGGCAGTGAGCCAATTCACACTTACGGCAAGCACACGCAAAGGCAACCGGCCCAGTTACATTCGCGCGGCACGGCACGACGTGGCAATCCCCCTCTACGAGCATTTTTGCCTCGCACTTGAAAATCTGCTCCACAAGCCGGTGGCCCGTGGCGTGTTTGGAGCCAATATGCAGGTGGCGCTGGTGAACGATGGGCCGGTGACCATCATTATAGATTCTCGAATTAAAGAATAAAATCAAATGACAATCAGCGAATTGCAGAAGTCGGTGGACGTATGGATCAACACGTATGGCGTGCGATATTTTAGCGAACTCACCAATATGGCCATTCTCACCGAGGAGGTGGGTGAAGTGGCCCGAATCATAGCGCGACGCTATGGCGAGCAGAGCGAGAAACCCAGTGATGCCGAAGCAAACTTGGCCGACGAGCTGGCCGATGTGCTGTGGGTCGTGGCTTGCTTGGCCAACCAAACGGGCATCGACCTCACCGAAGCCATCGAGCGCAACTTCTCAAAGAAAACAGCCCGCGACCACCAGCGCCACCACGCCAATCCCAAGCTGCAATAATAGAAGCGGCGAATAAATGCCCTTTGAGCCAAGAGAACTGGGCCTGATGTCCTCTCAAACTATGCTGCATGAAAAATAAATTCGCAAATATGATTATCATTCGCAAAAAATAACTACCTTTGCGATAACAATTCTCAAGATGAAAGATGAACATAGAATTTGAGCATGAAGCCTTGCGGGAGTTGTACATCACCGGTGCTACGAGCGACCGCAAATATAAGCGGCTACCTAATGACATCGTGAAGCGATATGTGAAGGTGGTAAACTATCTCAAGGCTGCTCGTAGATTGGAAGATTTGTTTTTCATCAAATCGCTCCATTATGAAAAGAAAAAAGGAGATTTGAAAGGCGTGGATGTGGTGTGGATAAACGACCAGTATAGGTTGCACTTCTACAGCTCGCCCGATAACAAAGGAATTGTTGTGAATGCATTGTTGTCCGAAATTTCCAAGCATTATGAATAAAGAAGATCTAACACCTTTTGTTGCCACTCATCCCGGCGAAATGATTAGAGATGAGCTGAAAGAACGCGGCATGACGCAAAAACAGTTGTCAGTGGCCACGGGCATCAAGCCTTCGGTACTAAGCGAAACCATCAATGGCAAGCGTTCGGTGTCACTCAGCGTGGCTGTGGCTTTGGAAAAAGCCTTTGGAATACCGGCTGATGTGTGGAAAAATCTTCAGACGCAATATGACCTTGATGCGGCCAACATAGCTAATCGTGAAAACCAGCGGGAAACGGTGGCCATCACCATTCCTGTGCGCGACCGCAACTTGCTGCGTGAGCTCGTGCGCAAGTTCGGGTGGGCCTGTGTCATTTGAACCAATCCCAAGCTGCAAGAAATTATAAACCACTACAAAAAACGCACCAATACAGCGGATTCTTGATGAATTAGCAAAAATATTTGTATATTTGTGCCATAACTAATCACTAATCCGCTTCAAAAAATGTTAAGAAAAATCAGAGTTTTTCTGGCCGTGGTGTTCTTTGCGCTCATCACGCTCCTGTTGCTCGACTTCCCGGGCACGCTGCACCACTGGCTGGGCTGGATGGCTCGCATCCAGTTTTTGCCGGCTTTATTGGCGCTCAATGTGCTGGTGCTGCTGGCTCTTGTGCTGCTCACGCTCATTTTTGGCCGCATCTATTGCTCGGTGATTTGTCCGTTAGGAGTGATGCAAGATATCATATCTTGGACGCATGGCCGCCGCAAGAAAAACCGTTTCACCCACTCAAAGGCCATCACATGGCTGCGGCTCGTCATGCTGGCCGTGCTGGTGGTGGCTGTGGTGCTGGGTGCAGGTTCGGTGGTGGCGCTACTGGCACCTTACAGCAGCTACGGACGCATGGCCACCAACTTGTTGCAACCGCTCTACATCTGGGCCAATAATGGCTTGGCCGCCATCGCCGCCCACTATGACAGCTATGCCTTCTATAGCCGTGAGGTGTGGTTGCGCGGCCTTCCCACGTTCATCATCGCGGTGGTGACCTTTGGCATCATCGCCGTGCTGGCATGGCGCAATGGCCGCACCTATTGCAACACCATTTGCCCCGTGGGCACCATATTGGGTTATCTGTCCCAATTCTCGTGGTTCAAAATCTATTTTGATGAGGATAAATGCAAAAATTGCAGCTTGTGCACCAAAAATTGCAAAGCGTCGTGCATCGATTTCAAGACTCACAAGGTGGACTACACGCGCTGCGTGACGTGTGGCGACTGCCTCACGAAGTGCAAGTTCGATGCCCTGCATTATGGGCATCCCGCACGCACGGATAAGCCGAGCAACCCCACTGCGCAGCAGCCTGTCGATGCCACTCGCCGCGCTATGCTGCTGGGTGGTGCCGTAGTGGCTGCCGACGCCGCTCTGGGGCAAGCCGGCAAGAAACTCGATGGAGGCTTGGCTGTGATTGCCGATAAAGTTTCTCCCAAGCGCGCCACCCCCCTCACACCTCCCGGTTCGGCCAGCGCGCGCAACATGGCGCAGCATTGCACGGCTTGCCAATTGTGTGTGGCCAAATGCCCCAACGACGTGCTGCGGCCTTCAGGCGACTTGCTCACGCTCATGCAGCCCACTATGAGCTACGAGCGTGGCTATTGCCGCCCCGAGTGTACGCGATGCAGCCAAGTGTGTCCGGCCGGTGCCATTCGGCCCATCGACCGCGCCGAGAAATCTTCCATCCAAATAGGTCATGCCGTGTGGGTGAAAGAAAATTGTGTGGTGCTCACCGACGGCGTTTCTTGTGGCAACTGCGCCCGTCATTGCCCGTCGGGTGCCATCACAATGGTGCCCAGTGACCCCGACGACGACTTGTCGCCCCTTGTGCCGGCGGTTGACCGCGAGCGTTGCATAGGGTGCGGTGCCTGCGAGCATCTGTGTCCGGCACGCCCATTTGGAGCCATCTATGTAGAAGGCCACGAGGTGCATCGCACCATTTAACGGCGCATCATCACGCGTGACCCCAAAACGAAACAGGATTTAACCACAACAAAACTATAACACAAATGGATATTCAGCATATATCGCGGCGCAATTTCTTGAAAGCATTGGGCTTAGGCTCGGCGGCGGTGGCCACACCGGCCATTGTGGGTTGTGCCGACGGCAATAAATCGCACGCCTCTGGTGAGCCGCCTGTGGGCAAAATGACCTATCGCACCAATCCCAAAACGGGCGAGAAAGTTTCTATCTTGGGCTATGGCATGATGCGCCTGCCCACCCTCGAATCGCAGGGCAGTGCCCGCGAGGACGGCGATGCCGAAATCGACCAAGAGATGGTGAACCGCCAAGTGGACTATGCCATTGAGCATGGCGTGAACTATTTCGACACGTCGCCCGCCTATTGCAAGGGACGCAGCGAGCGATGCACAGGCATCGCTCTGGCTCGCCACAAGCGCGAGGAGTTTTTCATCGCCACCAAGCTCTCCAACTTCAATCCAGAAACGTGGTCGCGCCAAGCCGGCATCGACATGTTTCAGAACTCGCTCAAAGAGTTGCAGGTGGACTATGTGGACTATTTGCTGCTGCACGGCATAGGCATGGGCGAGGATGGCATGGAGGCCTATCGTGCCCGCTATGAAAACAATGGCCTGCTTGACTACTTGCTAGAACAGCGCGAGAAGGGCGTCATTCGCAATCTGGGCTTCAGCTATCATGGCGACGTGGCCGTCTACGACTACTTGCTCCGGCAGCAGGACGAGGGCAAAATCAAGTGGGACTTTGTGCAAATAGAGTTGAATTACCTCGATTGGCACCATGCCAAAGAAATCAACGACCGCAACACCAATGCCGACTACCTCTATGCCGAGCTGGAGAAGCGCGGCATCCCGGCCGTCATCATGGAGCCGCTGCTGGGCGGACGCTTGGCCAAGCTGCCCGATGCGCTGGCCAACAAACTGTTGCGCCGCGACCCGGAGCACTCGGTGGCCTCATGGGCATTTCGCTATGCGGGCACACCTCAGGGTGTCCTCACTGTGCTCAGCGGCATGACTTTCATGGAGCATCTCAAGGAGAACCTGTGCACTTTCAGTCCGCTGGTGCCCTGCACCGAGGAGGAGCAGCGTTTTCTGGAGGCGATAGCTACCGAACTGGTTAGCTACGAAACCATTCCCTGCAACGACTGCAAATATTGCATGCCGTGCCCCTATGGCATCGACATTCCTGCCGTGTTTGTCCACTACAACAAATGCCTTACCGAGGGGCATGCGCCGCGCGAAATGCAGGCTCCCGACTATTGGGAGGCGCGCAGAGCTTTCTTGGTGGGCTACGACCGCAGTGTGCCCAAGTTGCGTCAGGCCGACCACTGCATAGGCTGTGGCCAGTGCGAGCCGCATTGCCCGCAGCGCATTCGCATCCCCAAAGAGTTGCACCGCATCAGCGACTATGTGGAGCACCTCAGGCGCAACGACCTTGATAAGGTTGCGCCTGCCGAGGGCAGACGTTCCCGCCGCAGGCTTCATATTCGAGGTCTGAATCGCTGAAAACTCAAAAGCGGGTGGGGTGCCAACCAATAGGGCATCCCACTCGCTTGCTCTGACATTGAGGGTGTTAAAGAAATGTAATTAGTTACACAATTGTTTGTGTAATCAGTTACATATTGTATTATTGCGGTCAATAAACTATCAGCTTAATCAAAACATGACTTCACCCGATTTTTTTAAGAGAACCGGCAAAATGGCCTTAGGAAGCCGGCTGCGCTTGCTCACCGAGCGCGTCAATGAAGAGGCAAAAAGCATTTATGAACTCTATGGCGTGGAAATCAAGCCAAAGTGGTTTCCCGTGTATTTCCTGCTGGCCCATGGCGAGAAAATGGCTATCACCGAAATCGCTTCCCAAATAGGACAGACTCATGTGTCGGTTTTGGCCATCGCAAAAGAGATGCACAAGGCGGGCCTGCTATGGCTATCCAAGGACGAGAACGACCGCCGGCGAACCATAGCTCGGCTCTCGCCGCGTGGATTGTCATATACCGACAAATTGGAGCTGCAATGCCTTGATGTGGCCAGCGCAATGGATGAGGTGACACAGCAAATGCAAAACGACTTGTGGAAGGCCATAGCCGAGATTGAGCGAATCCTCGATGAGCGGTCGCTGCTGCAAAGAGTGGAGAGCAAAAAGATGGAACGCGAGCACGACCCCGTGCAGATTGTGCCCTATCAAGAAAAATATCACGACGCTTTTGTGGCGCTCAACACGCACTGGATTGAAACCTACTGGACCCTTGAGCCTGAAGACGTTGAGAGCCTGAACGACACCAACCGCTTCATCCTTGATAAGGGCGGCCACATCTTCGTGGCTCTGCTCGATGGCGACCCCGTGGGGGTGTGTGCCATGATGAAGTGCGAACGCGAAGAATATGATTGGGAAATTGCCAAATATGCCGTTGCCCCGTGGGCACAAGGGCATGGCATAGGCGATAAGCTGTTTCGCCACATTCTGGAAAAGGCAAGAGAAATGGGCGGCTTCAGGCTGTTTCTGGAGAGCAACACCGTTCTCGAAGCGGCCATCCACATCTATAAAAAACACGGTTTTAAGGAGTTGCCCAGCGTCAGCTCGGCCTACGAGCGATGCAACATCCAAATGGAACTCACGCTATAATTTGGAGAGGTGAAAATTTGGTGGTGGCGAGAAAAAGTGCTACATTTGCCACACCTAAGAAATCACTTTGTAATTGTCGCCATTCGAGCTATTGCTATATATTACAGAATATTAAGCATGAGCTGAGGTTGGGTGACCAGCAAGCGTAAAGCATTAAGACTTATGAAAAATTATTTTGATTTGAGAGGAAGAGTAGCCGTGGTGACGGGATGCTCCACGGGTTTGGGTGTACAGATGGCACGCGCACTCGCCAATCAAGGGTGTGCCATCGTGCCCATTGCGCGCAGGCTTGAAAAATTGCAAGAAGTTGCCGCCAAGCTCACCGAGGACTTTGGTGTGGAGGCACTTCCCATTCGTTGTGACATCACCGATACCGACATGGTGAACGCCACGGTGGCGCAAGTCTTGAAGCACTTCGGGCGCATCGACGTGCTCATCAATAATGCCGGCACCGGAGCGGTGGCACCGGCCGAGGACATTACCGATGAGCAGTTTGCCAACGAGGTCAACATTGACCTCTTCGGCTCGTTCAAGGTGGCACGTGCCGTGGCCAAGCAAGCCATGATTCCTGCGGGCTATGGACGAATCATCAACATCGCGTCGATGTATGGGCTGGTGGGAAACAAAATTGCGCCGGCTTCGCCCTATCATGCCGCAAAAGGCGGTGTCGTGAACTTGACCAGAGCATTGGCCGCCGAGTGGGGAAAATATGGCATCACCGTGAATGCCATTTGTCCGGGCTATTTTGTTACGCCTCTCACACAAGAAACCCTCGATAGCGATTGGTTTAAGGAATATGCCAAAAGCGCCATTTCCATGGAACGCTACGGAGTGGAGGGCGAGCTCGACGCGGCAGCCGTCTTTCTGGCCTCGCCCGCATCAAGCTATGTGACGGGCGTGGCATTGCCCGTGGATGGCGGTTACACCTGCATGTGATTTGGCGGCGTGTCAAAGCGCACGCGAATCAAAGCTTTCTCGACGCGTGAAAAATAGAAGCGGGTGCAGCTTTTTCGAGCTGCACCCGCTCTGCTTGATGCTTGCCGGTTCATGAACGAGAGGTCAGGGCCGGCAAGAAAGGTCATTTGTCCACAACAAGCTTGGCAGTGGTCGTGGTGCCGTCGGCATAACGGGTGACCACGAGGTTCACTCCGGCAAACGGCGTGCTCGACTGCATGCCGGCCACGTTATAATAGGTGACACCGGTCACGGCGGGCTTCGCGTTCAAGTCCTCAACGCTTGAGATTTTGGTAACCACAAAGTTGTAGGTCTTGCTCCACTCGGCTCCTGTGAGGTCGATAAACGTCTTGGTGAGCCAAGCGTCGCCCAAAGCGATAGAAACCACCGAATTGCCGCTGATGGCAAGGTTATTGCTGCTCGTCCACACTGTGCCTTCGGGCGTGCCAATCGTGATGGGATTCATCACATGTTGGGGCGTGTCGTCGCCATTCAGGATGGGCAATGCTGCGGCCCAGTTGAGCAAGGCCACGGTGTCGAGGGCGGTCAGGGTGGGGTACATGGCCTCATGCAGCGTGAAGGCACCGCCCAGCTCAGCATTGAGCATCGCGCGTGTGGCGAGGCCTTGACATTGCTGATCCACGGTGGACTGCACGTCGGGGTTCACCTCATTGTCGTAGTACACGCTGTCGAGCACCCAAGTGCCGTTCACGTTCACCGAGATGTTGCCCATCTTACCCTCGGCTCCATGCACCTCGCCGGCGTTGTAGCAGCGGCGCATCTCGTGTCCGTTGCGCGGCTGTGATGCCACACCGCCCGCCCATGCCGGACCGGTGACAGTGCCCATGTTGTAGCTGTCTTCCACGGGAGCCATGCTGATGGCCGTGAGACCACCCGGCGTGGCGTTGGCGTTGCTGGCATCGAGCATGGTGATGTCGCCCACGTTCACACACTGGCTGATGAGGCCGTGAGAATAGCCGCTGATGCCGCTTGTGTAAGTGCCGCTCTCCACCTTGCCGGCGTTGACGCAACGCCTCAAGACACCATAATGCGAGCCGGTGATGCCCGACCCATACATGGTGCCGGCCACCACGCCACCATAGTTTTGGCAATCGGTGGTGACACAAGTTTCATCATAGCCATACTGGCTGCCGCTGATGCCGCCGGCATACATGGTGGTGCTCGACACAAAGCCCTTGTTAAGGCAACGCGCCATGAGCGTGGGCATAGCCACCGAGCCTTGCAGATAGCCCGTGATGCCACCCACATATTTGTTGCCATCCACGTCGCCATTATTCACGCAGTCCTCTATGGTGAGGCCCGCATAGTTGCGACCCACAATGCCACCGGCATACTGATTGGTGGTGCTGATGACACCATGGTTCACGCATTGGCCCAAATAGGCCGGTCCGGCCGGTTTGGCATCATAGGCACCCACAATGCCGCCCACATTGGTGGCCGTGGAGGAGATGTTGCCATAGTTCACGCAGCGCGTGATGGTGTCGCCGCCCAAGCTGTGGCCCACGATGCCGCCCAAATAGCTCGTAGAGGTGAGGTCGGTGTGGTTGGCGCATCCCGTCACTGTGCCCAAGCTGCGTGCCACCACGCCGCCCATGTAGGCCGACTTATTGGTAAACGTTGCGTAACTCTCGCAATTTTCCACCAAGCCGCCGTCCATCAGGTCAAACACCACGCCGCCGGTGTAGGTCTTGGCGTTGGTGAGCGTGGCATGGCTCTGGCAATCGGCCACTTTGCCGCCCCACATCACCATAGCGGCGATGCCGCCCACTCCCAAGTCGGAGAGCTGGCGCACGGTGGCATAATTGTCGCAGTGATCCACTGTGCCATACACGCGCCCCACGATGCCGCCCACGCGTCCATAGGCCGCGATGGTGCCGCTTTGCAGCGTCAGGTGGTGCACACGGCCTTTGGGCCCCACGCTGCCAAAGACACCGCGATAATAATCTTGGTCGGTGCTCACGGTCGACCCCGTGTAGTTGATGTTGAGCAACTTCATGCCGTTGCCGTCAAAGTCGGCGTTCAATTTATTGGCATCGAGGGCGATGGGCCGATAGGGCGTGTCGCCAAAGTCGATGTCGTTCATCACCTTGAAATAGCGGCCTGTGAAGGCGAAGTTTTCGTCGTTGGTGAGCCGGGCGAGCAGCAGCATGTCGTCTTTATCCTTGATTTGGAAGGGATCTTGCGCCGTTCCCTCTCCCTCAAAGGCCAAAGGCATGGCACGCAACGGAATGCGCTTGGTGTAGCCGTTGGCTGTGGCAATCAGGGTGTCGCGAATGGCTTCCATGCCGGTAAGTGTCACCGCCAGAGCCTTGTCGTTCAAGCTGAATTGTTGAGCCTTAACGAGCGTCCACGCCACCGAGTCGGCCGTAGTGGCTGTGGCGGTCACGTCGTCGATGTCGTTTTCATCGGCCAGCGTGAGCACCATGCGTCGGTGGGTTTGCGCGGCCGGCTCGTCGGCAAACGCTTTCAAGATGGGGTAGGAGCCGGCCTTATAATCCATGAGGGCTTCGTCAAGCCCCGGTAGCGCGTCACCGCCGGTCATTTGGCGAGTGAGCAGCCCCGTGGTGCCTCGGCAGGGAGCGGTGTTGGCCGCGTCGTAATAGCCCAGCTGACTGTCGAAATAGTTGTTCTCGACCACACATTCATCGGCCAATTCGCGTGCCGAGATGGCACCGCGATAGCGATCTCTGGTCTTCACATAGTCCACGATGCCATAGTTGAGGCAGCGGGCCACGGTGCTCGTCGTCACGGCTCCCGATGTGGCGGTTGTGATGGTGCTGTAGCCACAGATGCCGGCCGCATAGGTATAGGCAAACACCGAGCCGGTGTTCACGCAATCGGTGATGCTGCCGCCCGCGCGGTTATAGGCGCTGATGCCGCTGGCATAGTTTTGCGTGCCTGCGCTGTAATAGTTCATCACGCTGTCGGCACGAATGACACCGTCGTTTTGGCAAGCGACGATGCTGCCGGCATTGTTGCCCACGATGCCACCCGCATTGCTGTAGCAAGTGGTGACGGCTCCCGCATTGTAGCAATTTTCCACTGCGCCACCGGCCTCCACGCTGCCCGCGATGCCGGCCGCATAGGATGAGATGGTGGTCACCGGAGCATAGTTGCGGCAATTCTGCACTTTGCCATAGACGCGTCCGGCCACGGCACCCATGCTGGTCCAGCCCTCAATGATGCAGTCGGCCGCGATGTTGAGGTTCTTCACGGTTCCTTCCGTGCCAATGTAGCCAAAGAAACCGCCATATTGCAGTGAACCTTTCTGCACGGCTTTGCCGGTTTCATCCATCACGATGCCGTTCACGTGCAAGCGATGAATGGAGTAGCCCTGCCCGTCGTAGGAGCCCGAGAAGGTCTGGCGGCTGTTGTTGTTGGGCCCTATGCCCACAAAGTCGTCGGCCCAAGCGAGGTCAATGTCGTTGGTCTGCTTGAAGAAGTCGCCCACATAGTTTTGGGCGTTCTCGGTGATGCCCTGATTCAGTTTCATCAAGTCTTCCTTGTCTTGAATCAGATAGGGGTCATCCTCGGTGCCGCTGCCCTTGAAGGCGGTGGGGTCAACCGTTTCGAGCATGAGCATCTTATAGGTGGCGTTGTCGCCTTTTACGTGAGCCACCAGCATTTCGCTTGAATTGATGTGCTTGATGCGCAGCGTGTCGCCGTCGATGCTCAAACCGCCGGTTTCGGTCACAAATTGCTGCTTATCGCTGTCGTAGAGCTGCCACTCAATGTCGTTATCGGAATTGACGGCAAAATCGGTCTTTACTTTGCGCGACGTTTCGCCTTGTGCCAGCATGGCTGGTGCTGTGGCCAGCATGGCCTCGGGCTGGCTGGCGAGCGAAGCAATCAGGGGGTAGCGTCCGGCGGCGAACTGCCACACGGCAGGGTCGAGTCCGGGCAAAGCCTCGCCGGCGGTGAGCCTTGCTGTGGTGCAAATGGAGGCGGCGTTGGCGTCGGGCATGATGTTGCCCGTGAGTTGCTGGTCAAAGTAGCAGTTCACCCACACCGAGTCAGCATAGGAGTTGCCATAAAGTCCCTGTGTGGCATACATCAGCGGCAAAATCACCTCGCCGGCGTTGATGCTGCTCTCGATGCGTGAGCCATAGGTAACCTTGATGACCTCGCCGGCGTTGTTGAGCGTGCGAATGGGCGTGGCCACATGGCCCACGATGCCGCCCACGTGGCTGCTCAAGCCGCCGTTAAGAATCAGGTTGGCGTTCATGCAGTTGTTCACGGTGCCGCCATAGGAGCGGCCTGCCACGCCACCCACGGCACCCTCATACTGGGTGCCCATGCCCACCGAGGTGGGTGTTACGGCCACTGAGCTCACGGCTCCCAAGTTGAGGCTGCGGCGCAGCTGGGTGCGATAGAGGTCGCCCACAAGTCCACCCGTGAAGGCAAGCCCCTGACGGTCGGTGATGGTGGCTGTGTTGATGCAGTCTTCAATCTCGGCCTCATCGCGACTCAAACAGCCGCCCACAAGGCCTCCCAGTCCGCGATAGGTGGTGTTGATTACCGTGGTGACGCTGATGCTGCCCGCGCTGCGCGAGTGGCTCAGCACGCCGCGGCGCATCGAGCCTATGAGGCCACCCGTTTCGCCTTGTCCCTGCAAGGTGCCGTTGAAGGTCACGCGCTCCATGCGCGTGCCGTCGAAGGTGCCCACAATGCCGCCTGCACCGGTGTTGTAGCTGGTGAGGCGGGCCGGAGTCACCGTGATGTCGCTCAGCGAGCCGCGGCTGATTCCCACAAGGCCACCCAAGTTTTCGCCATAGGAGGTAATGATGAGCCGCTCCACATTCAGGTTGCCGATGTGGCTCAGAGAATCGGCAAAGCCAAAGAGGCCCACGGCACTCTCGTCGCCGGTGCTCATGGTGAGGTCGGTGAGCGAGTGCCCGCGCCCGTCGAAGATGCCGTTGAACGGGTGTGCAGCCGACCCGACGGGCCGGTAGGCCACCTGCAAGTCGCTCAGGGCCACATCGGCTCCGAGAGCCACATGCTGCCCGGCGTAGGTGTTGCCTAAATTCACACTTTGCGCAAAGTCGAGCCATTCTTGCCGGGTAGTGATGAGGAAGGGGTCATTCTCGCTGCCGGTGCCGCTCCACGTCAGTGTGGGGGCCGGCGGATAGGTGATGGCACCCTTTTGCATGGTGATGGTGGTCTTGAGCATGCCGCGGGCCCACAAGCCCGGAGTGTTGCGGCTGAACACGCCCCACTGGCCCCATGTGACCTCGGTGTCGGTGCCACGGCCGGTGATGTTGCTCTTGTTGTCGGTGCTCACGGCCCAGTTGATGGCGTAACAGAAGAATTCGCCATAGGTGGGGTTGGTGAAAATGCGCTGAGGAATCACCTCCACCGTTTGGTCGGAGTTGACGAGCATGTTCACCACTGCTCCGTTGCCGGTGAAGTTGATGATAGAAACTTGGTTGGCCAGCGTCTGGTCAATGTAGATGGGGTAGGAGTAGTCGGTGCCGGTAGCCGTCTGCTGCCCGTCGTAGAGCACGTCGGTCATGGTTGCGTTGCTGGGTTTCAGCTCGCTGCTCGAAAATGTTCCGAAACTGCCGCCGGCCGAGGCTCCGCTCACCACAAACACGCCCCAAGAATCGAGCGTGATGCTGCCATCGTCGGCAATGGTGCCGGTGATGGGGTCGGTGGTGCTATATTGCCGTTTCTCGGCATTGAAGGGGCAGGCCCAAAGGGGACCATAGGTGGAATGGTTGTAGATTTGGGCGGGCTGAATGCTGATTTGGTTGCCCGAAATGGTGGCTTGCAGGGTGTCAGGTAGTCCCCACAGCCCCATCACGGTGGCTTGGTTGCCACTGCTGGTGATGGTCACAAGAGCTTGCAGGGTGCGTGCTCCGGCGGTGCTGTGGTCAATCTCGCCGGCATAGAGTGTGGCGGGCAGGCTCACGGCCCGTCCGGGCGCACGCCGCGGTTTAGCCAGCGATTCTTGTGCCAGCGTGTGGCCCAAAACCGGCTCGCCCGCAGGCGTAAAAACGGTTTGCTGTGCTGCCGTCACCTGCCGCATGGTGTACGCAGCCTCTTTAGGCTCATCTTGTGCACCGGCCCACAAAGCGGCGCATGCGGCCACGGTGCCAATGAATAGTCGTGATAATTTCATGAGAATGGGATGAATAAAGAATTGTCTTTAAGTTTCTCTCTTTTGAAAAAGAGGGGCAACGGCAAAGGTTGCCCCTCTTGAGGTTGTTCTTCGTAACTTCTAACTGAATAGTGTGAAGATTACTTGACGCCAAGCACCAGATTAATGAGTGCGTTCACGTCGGCCACATCCACATAGGTGTCGCCGTTGAGGTCGGGATTACCCTTGGCTTCGCTTGCGCTGATGTGGCCCAACACAATGTTGATGAGCATATTCACATCGGCCACGTCAGCCGAGCCGTCGCCATTCAGGTCGCCGGGAATGGTGATGGCGGGAACACTGGCCACGGTAAACGAGTAGGTGTTGCTGAAGTCGCCTGCCGTCACGGTGAGGGTAGCCTCGCCCACCTCGGTGGGAGTGACCACGCCGCCTTCAACCTTCAGGCCACCGGTAGCCGTCCATGCGGCACCTTCGAGGTTGGCCACGTTGAACACCTTGTTCACGTTTTGCTCGGTGTCGCCCTCGCCCAGCAGATAATAGGCCGCATAGGCTTTGGCTGCATCAAGGGTGTCGAGTCCGGCCACCATGGGGAAGGCATAGTCGTTATAGGCAAAGCCCTCGCCCAGCAGGTCGCTGGTCATCAGCTCGGCCGCGCTCTTGCTCTGAATGCCTTCAAACAAGGGGTCGCATGCGGCCTCTTCGCGTGCGAGCGCATCGAGGTAATAGGCGTTCTCGGCCTTGATGTAGGTCACAGCTCCGGGCTTGTAACCGAAGATGTTGCCCAGCGAGGAAGCGTCGATGCTCTCCTCGTCGTCACCCAAGACGAGTTTGCCCACGTTATACACATTGTGCACCTCGGTGCCGGCAGCCGATGCCGTGCCATTTTGAGCAAAGGCCACGATACCTGCGGCGTTCTTGTTGGCCGTGATGGTACCAGCGTTGTAGCAGTTGGTAATGTTGGCCTTGCCAAAGCCGAGGATACCGCCGGCGTTGCCGTCATAGGTAGTAGTGGCGGTGCCGGTGGCGGGGTTGAAGCGCTCGGAAGTGATGTTGCCCACGTTGAAGCAACCCGTGATGGGCGACTGCAAGTTTGCGTAGGCCACGATACCGGCCGAGTTCTGACCCTTGCAGTAGATGTCGCCGCTGTTCCAGCTGTTGGTCACAGAGCTAGTCTTTTGAGCCAGTCCGCTGGTGATACCTGCCGCGCGACCCGACGAGTTGGTGTAGGTGTAGCCGTGCGAACCGTCGGTCAGCTCAATGATTTCGCCTTTCAGGGTCACTTTGCCCATGTTGGCGGCGAGATTCACGAGGCCACCGTTGCCCACTTCGTTCACGATACCTGACACATAACCGTTGGCCACCACGGTGATGGCACCCTTGTTGAGCACATTCTCAATCTTTGCGGTGGATTGTGTGTTGGCGCGAAGTTTGTTCACGATACCGGCACCATATTGGTATTTGGCTTCCACATCGCCATAGTTCTGGCAGTTAGAGAGCACAGCGGCAGGAGCGGTGGTGTTGCCAAACCATGCCACGATACCGGCTGCTTCAGAGCAGCTCGAATAGATGTTGCCATAGTTCTGGCAGTTGGTCACGTCGCCATAGATGCTGCCTGCGATACCGGCCACATAGGCATCCTCGGTCTTGATGGTGAGCGTGGGAGCACCACCCGTACTGGTATAGGTGGTGTAGAGGCGTGCGTTAGAGCTGATGTTGCCATAGTTCTTGCTGTCGCTGATGGTCACGCCATTCACGGCGTTGTAGCCCAAGATTCCGCCCACATATTTCGTGCCGAGCAAGTTGGCGCGGTTCACGCAGTTGCTGATGTTGCCTGCGGTGGCCACAGCGGCGATGGCACCCAAGTTCTCACCCTTGCGGGCCGACTGAGAGGCCGTTGCGGCCGTGTCGACGAGCACCACATTGGCACCCACCTCGCAACCGCTGATGTCGCTGTTGCTGTTGGCCACGATGCCGGCCACATTGCCAAAGCCAGAGAATATCGAGCTTTCGAGTTTGATGTTCTTGATGCTTGTTCCGGTTGCAGTGGCACCAAAGAGGGCGATGTTCATGCCGGCGGTGTTGTCTTCGTTATCGTCGAAGTACTCACACACGATGTTTTTGAAGGTCTTGCCGTTACCGTCGAAGTTGCCGGCAAACGGAGTGGCCGTGTTGCCCAGTGGCACGAAGTCCTTATCGTCGAAGTTCAGGTCGTTCACTACGAGGAAGTGCTCATCGGTGTAGGCATAGTTGGTTTCCACAAGCTGGTTGGCCGCATTCAGGAAGTCGTCGGCGGTCTTGATGAGGAAAGGATCCTCGGCTGTGCCGCTGCCGTCGAAGAGCTTGGGCAGCTTCTTCAGATTGATGGCCAGCGAGAAGTCGCCATTAGTCAACGTCAGCACGTCGGTCACCAGTGCGTTGGCACTGCCGGCGGTGAGCTTGCCATCAGCCAGCTTGAATACACTGCCGTCTTCGAGCGAGGCGGTGATGTCGTCTTGCGCGGTGCTCACGGTGCCTTCGGTCTTGAAGTTGCCTGCGGTTTCACCTGCGGGCAGCAACAGATAGGTCGAGGTCACGTCTTTCGTGCGGTCATCGTTGAATTTCTTCAGGGCGGGATAGAATCCGGCTGCGAAGTCCCACACCTCGGCATCAAGTCCTTCAAGGGCGGTGCCTGCTGTGAGACCGGCTGTTTCGGTGGCGTTCACGCCATCCAAGTCGGCGGTGCCGGTACCCATCATGCCGCTGATTTGAGCGTCATAATACACGCCGCTCATCACGCCGGTGGTGGTGATGACAGAGTTGATGGCGCAAGTGCTGGCCACGTCGGGAGCCACTACGTTACCGAGGTTGAGCGCGCCCGTCACGGTGGCCTTGCCGTTGTTGGTGGCCACGATGCCGGCTGCGTTAGAATTGGCGGGTCGGCTGGCTTTCACACGGCCGGTGTTGAGCACGTTTTTCAGCGTGCCGGCACTGTTATAGGCGGTGATGCCACCTGCG
>JAFVCX010000097.1 GCA_017478855.1 Muribaculaceae bacterium
GCGGCGGCACCCTGTTCGGGCTCGGTGGCCTTGACCACTTGGCTGTAGAGCTTGCCGCTCACAGTCCACTTGGTCTTGACATCAGCACTATTCTCAGTAATGCCGCTCACTACAGGATAGCCCTCGGCGATCTCCGGAGTTTCCTCGCTGATCTCGACATATTCATAGGCACCGATAGTGGGATTATTGGCATCACGCTCCTTGCCGTCGGCATCCACGGTGATGAAGTCGACGGGCAGTGCGCTGCGCAGATTGCCTTGTGCACGCAGGTGCAGGTCAACGTCGCTCAGGAATTGCGCCCGCTCAACGGTGTTGGTGGTGTTGCCCACCAAGGTATTCAGAGCCTCGATGTTGGCCGCATAGTCTTTGATGACGACGCTGTCCTTGGCATTGAAGAACACGTTGTTCTGCATATCAACTGCCTTGACGTTGTTTTCGCTATTGAACAATGCCGCACCCAGTCCGCCGGTGGTCAAGTTTTGGAACAAGTTGTTCTGCATCTTGATACCCGACCACACAGCATTGCCGCCATTGTAGAACGCATAACCGGCGGTTCCGGCCATGGCCACGGTGTTGTAGTAGATGTGGATGTTCTTGCTGTCGCTATTCACCTGCAAGCCGGCACCGTTGTTATTGGGCGACTTGGTGATGTTCACCACATTGTTGTAAACCAATGCAGGCGCATTGTCATCGCCGCGGCATTCCTGACGCATGTAGATGCCGCTACTGTAGGCAGAATGCTCATTGGTGACCACGTTGTCGCGCACAACAAAGGCACCACGGTTGCGGTAGATGTCAATGCCGGTGTAGTTAGTAGCCGTGGTCGTGGTGTTGGTAATGGTGTTACCCTCGATGACGGCATCCACATAATCCAGCACATAGAGGCCCTTGCTGCGGGTTTCGCTCACGGTGTTACCCTTAATGGTGAGGCCATTGTGCTTAGTCCATGTGAAGTTGCTCGGCCCATAGAGGTAGATGCCGATGTAACCACCCTCGAGCGTGTTGTTTTCAAACACGTTGTGGTCGTTGGTCATGCCATCCTCGGCTCCGGCAACAGTGTAAATCAAGTTCATGCCGCTGTATCCGCTGGTTATGCGGTCGGCCACGATGCGGCAACCACGCACGGTGAAGTAGTGGCAACGGTCGGCGGCACGCACGGCGGCAGGATAACTCTGGTTTGCCGGGATGAAACTCATGTTCTCAAAGGTGACGTAGGGTGTGTTGGTCACATTGACCATGCCCTGACCAGAAACCACCGTGCCCGAACCCTTGACAACCACTTTGTCGCGGTTGCCGCTGAGGCTGGTAAAGGTGATGGTGTTCTGCGCTCCTGCGCCGGGAATGCTTTCGAATACCACATTCTCGGCATAGTCGCCATCCTCGACTTGGAAGGTCACTGCGCCTTCAACGCCGCCCTGCAGAGCCGCAATGGCGGCAGCAAAATTGGCATAATTAGCGTTGTCGCTCGCGCCGATGATGTAGTTGCCTTTCAGTCCGCCCTTAATGGTGCGGTTGGCCAGCAAAGCGTTGGCAAGGGTCATCTCGTTTTCGGCCACGGTCACGCCCTTGATTTGGGCGGTGGCGGCGTTGCCCACGGTTGCCTCGGCTGCGATGTCATAGGTCAGCCACAGGTAGTAGTCACCATTGTCGCTGATGGTGAGCGGTTCGCTGAACGTGATGACGTTCTCACCGGCTGCAACGGTGCTGATAGAGCCCAGCAGGTTACCGGTGCCAAATGCCGTCTTGTGCTCGGTGTAATAGACCTTGGCAGCGGCAATGTCGGCAGTGCTGGTTGTGCCGGTTGCGTCAAACTTGACGGCAGTGACATTGAGCGGGTTCTTGTCGCCCGACACATTCAGGCAGATGCGCTGCATCAGGTTGTCTTGCGAGTTGCGCATCACGTCATCGTTGGTGGGTTCGCCCTCGATAGCCTCGACGGTGAAGGGAGTCTTCTCATGCAGGCTCACCTCGATCTCAAATCCGTCGAGCGTGGTGCCGCTCGGGCCCGAAACCTTGACTGTGAGTGAGCCGTCCTCGGCCTTGCTCACCAAGTTCTCCGGGCCACTGGTCGTGCCGTAGCCATTAATCTTGCCCAAGGCGTTGGCCTCGCTGGCTTCGCGGCCACTATACACATAGAAGTAACCGTTGCCCATCGAGAAGGTGTTGGTGTTGATTTGTACGGCGCTGTTTTCGCGTCCGGGCACGAACGTCACCGTGCCGCTGAATCGCGATGCAATCTTGCCATCCTTGCCGCCATTGTCATAGAAGAGCAACGGGTCGGTGATAACAATCACGCCATTATCGCCGCTCTGCATCACATAGAGATACTTGACGGTGCGCTCGCCCTCGGGGTCGCCGTTCTCAACGGTGGTTTCGACACCGGAGGCATCGACCAGAGCGGTCAGCTTGGCATCAACCACGGCCTCGGCGGGAGCGTTGGCCTTGATGTCGGCAGTGATCCAGAAGTAGTTGTGACCCTCGGCCAGTTCGCGCTCACCTGCGACGGTGATGGCACTGGTGGCGGGATTCTCTACAGTGCCAAAGGCAACTGCCGTGGCACGGTCGTCTACATTATTATAATACACATTGACCTTGCTCACTGCATCTTGCGAGTTCTTCAGGTCAAATTTCACGGCATTGAGCACCTTAATGCTCAGTGTGCCCTCAGTGATTACATCAAAGTCGATGAGCGCGGCATCGGCACTGCCAACGGCCACAACATCGCTGCTGGTTTGGTTCACCACTATCTCTTCCACCGTCATTTCATGATTGCGGAAGGGTTGCACGGTGGCCATCCAGCCTGTGCCAGCATAATAACTGCTGCTGGTCTTGGGATTGAAGCGAATGGTGAGTGAGCCATCGGCAGCGGTGCTGCGGATGATTTTGCCCGGGCCCACGCTTGCCTCGCTATTAGACTTCAGATTCCACAGCAAGTTCTCGGCGTTTACGCTGTTGCCGGCGTAGATTTCAAACACGGCCTGCGTGCTGATGCTGCTGGAGGCATAAAACACATCAAATTTCGAGAAGTTGATTTCGGCCACTGTGCCAGCCTCGGCAGGAGTGAAGGTGACGATGTAGTCGGCATCGCCATCGGCCTCATACTTGCCGCTATAGCCTTCGGCATTGGTAAACTGCCAAGTGTCTTTAATCACATGGCCATGGCTACCCTTCACGGCACGACAAATGTTCTCGATGGTGCGGCTTGCGCTCACGGCCTCGGCAGGAGTTTGCGTGGCGGCGTTCACCACCACTCCGTTCAGTGCAAGGGTCACCACATCGCCATTCAAGCCTTCTTGATTCAGGTCGGCCACGATGGCGAAATAGTTGTGTCCTTCAATCAACTCTTGCGAGCCGGTGAGAGCAATGGCATTGCCGCTCACCTCAACCTCGCCGAAGCGATTGGCGGTGTCGAAGGTGTTCTTTTTGCCCAAGTAGTAGGCACGCACTTTTTCGATGTTCTTAGTATCGGCGGCATTGACGTTGATGCCGGTCACGGTCAAGGCGTTGGCCGTGTTGTCGGTCTGCACGTCAATCACGAGCAGTTGCACATCTTTTTCGCCAGCGGCCACGGTGGCCGTGCTGGCAGCTGTGCCGCTCACACCCTTAAAGGTCATGTCGCCGGGCAGGAATTGGCTCACGACGGCTTCCCAACCCTCGGCGGCAATGCCGGTGGTGCTATTGAGCGTCACCGTCATCGAGCCGTCTTCGGCGGTAGATTTCACCACCTCAGCTTCGGTGAGCAGGGTGGTAATCAGGTTTTCCTCTTTGGCTTCACGACCGCTGTAGAACTTAAGGATATCGTTTTTGCCGATGGTCGAGGTGCTGAAAAGGGCCAATTTGGAGAAATCCACCTTGATGGAATTGCCGGCAGTGGCGGGCACGAAGGTGACTTGGCCATTGAAGTTGAGGGTGATTTTACCGTCTTTGCCACCGTCGTCGTAGAACTTGGCATCGTCACCGATGGTGAACGTGGTGGCATCGGCCGGCATCAGAATGATGTTGTCGATGGCAAGGGCTTCGCCCGTGGTGTTGAGCGGGGTGCGCTCCACATCGGCCACCGTCACCTTGCTCAACGAGAGCGAAGGAATGCTGCCGGCGGCGTCGGGCAGCACGTCGGCCACAACAAGAAATTCGTTGTTGCCGCTGCGCAGGGTCACGTCGGCAGCAGTGAGGTCGCTGCCCACGGTGGCCGCTGTGGCGAGGGTTTCGCCACGATAGACGAGGCGCACATTGCTCACCTGAGTGGAGCCGTTCAGTGCGCTGGCACCGATGGTGAGCGTGTTGAGCTTCATGGGGTTGCTGCCGCCATCCATCTTCACATTCACGCCAAAGATGGTTTGGTCTTTAGCGGCGCGATAAGTGTTGGCAAGGCCGGTCATGACATCGGTCGACACATACTCCATGTCTTTAGGGCTCAGGCTGGTCACCGTGATGTTGAAGCCCTTCTGACCGTTAGCCGAACTGGAGTGGAAACCAAACGACAGCTTGCCGTCGGCAGCGGTCGAGGTGTAGGTTTCGCCCACCGATTCGCTGGTGTACCATTTCACCCAGCCGTCGGGCAGATATTTGCTCTGTGTGCCGGTGCGGCTGTAGTCGCTTTGGCCAATCTTCTCCACCGCGCCATCATAAAGCAGCAAGTAGTTGCCACTGGCGAGGTCGATGCTATTGACCGTGATTTGCAGAATCTCACCTTCGTTGGCGGGGGCAAACACCACGCCACAGTCGCGATAGCCCGCAATCGTGGAGCCGTCGGCAACAGCCTTGAAGGTAATCGTTCCATCGACAGTGTATTCCTCGCTGCCGTCGCGCGCGAGAAGCAAGAATGCGTTCTCACTGTCGCTCCAAGCCTTGCGGGGGCTGGCTGCCGAAGCCTGTGCGGCCATGCCAAGCAGCATCACCGTCAGGACAAAAAACAGTTTTAATTGCCTCATAATAGGTTTTTATTGGTTAATAATAAAGTTATTCGTCAATCTTTCACACAACGATGCTGGCGGTGAAATGACGACGAAACCTATCATGGGCAATCTCTCTGCACGCATGCGAATGGCTCGCATGCCCATAGTTCACCAGAATGAACGGGCAAATCTGCCAAGTTGAGTTTCGACTCTAATTCCACGAGAGCCAAAATCGTTCAGAGTCACTTGGCAGGTCTTCTGGCTTACCTCCGAGGTCGAGTGCCGCTCCGGCCTTCCCACGAGCGAAAGCTCACAGTGGCCATGATGATGGGGCGGCGACCTTGATGTTTTGAATAAAGGAGGTTTACAGCAGCGGGTTCTGCTCAGGATTCTCACCTGATTCCCTTTTCAGCCGCGAGTGGGGCGGATGCCTCTCACGGCCACCAAGTTCCACAATTTGCCGCAAAAGTACAAAAAATCTGTTATCTGGCAACTATTTATCTGATATAAAAATTTTTGAGGGGCGCAACAGCATGTGTTCGCACCCCTCTAAACGTGATGAGTTATGGCCGGTTATTTGATTACCAAGAATTTGGCGACAACCGAGTGGGCCGAGCCTCCTTCTTTTTCGCTGGCAAGCACATAATACACGCCCGTGTTCACACGCTGCCCGCTATCGTTGCAGCAATCCCATGTGGCCATGCCGCCCACCGAGCGCAACTGCTTGATGACGTTGCCCGCAGTGTCGCTGATTTTCACCAGCGAGTTATCCATCAGGCCATTAATAGTGACAAGACCCGTAAAGTCGGGGCGCACGGGATTGGGATAGACATACACGTCGCTATAATCGGCGGCGGCGGGAGTGGTGTCGCTGAAGTATTCGAGGAAACCCGCCGGAGTGAGCACATACACCGAGTTGCTGTTGGTGTTGCAGCACACATTATAAATGGTGTTGGTGGGCAGATAACTGTTGTCCACGGTGAATTGCTTGAGAATCTTGGAGCCGTCGGGGCTAACGAGAAACAGGCCCGACTCGTTGGTGCCAATCCATTTGCGGTTGGCTCCGTCCACAGCGATGCAGTTCACCTGAATGCCATCGAGCAGATAATCGGCAAGGCCGGTACCGTCGTTGCGCGGCACTTTCAGGTGGTCTACGGTGAAGTCGCTGTCGAACGCCTTAGTGGGATCCATGGCAAACATGCCGTTGTCAAGGCCCACCCACACGCGACCGTTGCGGTCGGTGGTCATGCAGTAGGCATAAAGCCAAGTGATGCTTTTTCCGTCTTGGTCCACGAGGCTCACATAGCTCCGGCTGGTGGGTGTGCCCGAAAGGCTGTTTTCTTTCCAGAAAACAAAAGCTCCGGTGTAGTTGCTTGAGTTATACACTTTCACGTCGTCCACAATCACAAAGGTGGAGCCATTGAAAGAACCGGTGCGGGTGCCTGGCACGTTGGGGGTCAACCAGTCGGTCTTGGCCACCGAGGCAGCCTCAAACTTGGCGCGCGGCAGCACCATCACATTGTTGGTGGTTTTTGAGGCGGCTTCCGAGCTATACACGACCCACAAGTTGCCCTCGCTGTCGAATTGGCATGCGCCCTTATACCACGATGAGCCAAAGTAGCTGTTGGTGCTTCCGTAGGTGGCCGCAATCTTGCCATCGGTCACTTTCACCACGCCGTTTTTGCGGCTGGGATACACATAGGTGTTGGGGGCTTTGGGGTCGAGCACCATCTGCCAGTTGCTGCTGGCGCCGTTGTTGGGCAAATTTTCGGGCGTCACGTCGCTCCACTTGTCGTTCTCATACGTCCAAATCTCGGTCACAGTGCCATCCCACGCATTGGGGATGAGCGAGCAAGCCGTGGTGCTGGTGAGATACAGGCGGTCGTGGCTTGCGTCAAAGGCCATCCACATCGGGTGCAGGCTGATGCCTATGCCGTCGGGCGAATAATAGTTGGCCTCGTCGCCCAGCCGGTGCAGGCCTTTCAGGCACAAGGCCCACACGGTGCCGTCGCCATGAGGATTTGAGGTGAGAATGGATTTCTCACAACTGGTTTGCACAGGATTGGCGGCTTTCTTGTCGAGTGTCACATAATAGGGCGAGGCCGCCGAGGCAAAGCTGGCGATGAAACCCGTGCTGGAGGGTTGCACGGTGGTTGCCCGAGCAGCCACCAACGAGGTGAGTGTGAGCTTGTTCTTGCCGTTGGCATCGGTGCTGAGTGCGCCCGAATAGAGCACGTTGCGTCCATTCACCAAAATGGTTTCTTCATCCACAGGAATGAAGCGGGTATCGAAAACAGCTGCCGAACCTATGTTGACAAACGAAGCCAGTGCGTCGTGAGCGATGGAGATGGCTCCACCATAGATGTAGCCGCTATGTGCCACGAGCAGCAAGTCACCCATTTGTGCCACCGAGGCAATGGAGCGTCCATAGATGTGCGACTCGGTCACGTGCATCTTCACGTCGTCGAACACCACATAGCCAAATGAAGTGGCCACATAGATGTTATTGCCGCCAAACGTCACATCGTTGATTTCTTTCGTGCCCGTAAGCACGGCATCCTTGATGTCGGGCAGATTGGTGATGCGGTCGTTGGCATCAATGATATCGATGTTTGAATTAAGGTAAGTCACAAGCAGATACTTTTTCTGGTAGTTATAGTAAATGCCCGTCACTTTCACGTCATTCAAGAAGTTGCGCTTATTGAGCGACTCGTTCTCTTGTGTCTGTTTGTCGAAGCGAAACAAGTCGCTGCCCACAAGATAATACACCTTGTCGCCGGCATCAATGGCGTTGGTCATCTGCGCCGGCACATAGTAGGGGTGAATACGCCAGTCGCCCACTCCATGCTGGGCCACAGCCATCATGGGCAGGAGAAGCGACAAAATGAATAATATCTTCTTCATCATGCTTGATTGGTTATTATTGTCGGTATATGTCTTTTATAGTTAACGAGATTTTTCATTACAAATTGTGGGGCTTGCTATTTTAACGCTTCGTCGCATCCTTTTCCTAACACCCACGGGGCATGTTTGAGCAGCCACCACGCTGCCGGATAGATGGCCGCAGCCACCACGATGGCCACCACCGGCTTGAGCCATGCGTGATCGTCCATCACACCGGCATAGAAGGCGTGATTCATGCCTATTTTGATGATGCCTATCGCATAGTTCTGCAAAGCAAGGTAGATGGTTCCACCCATCACCATGACCTCTATCCAGCGGCGGCGGCCGTAACGCTCGGCCAGCCAGCGGCCGGCGCACAAATAGGCCGGAATCACCATGAGGCCGGCTCCTATGCGCACCACATTGTAGGTGGCAGGGTCATTCACACCGAGCGTCTTCATCGCCACCATCACGGCTATTGAAATCGCGGCCAGCAAACAAAGTTGCACCGTGCTGGCCGTGCCCGAAAAGCGCATCTGCGCCAGCAACGGGCGAAAGGAGTTGCCCAGCGCATAGAAGGGCAAGAACATCAAGGCATTCGACACGTTCCACACCTGCACTTTGGGCAAGAAACAGGCCGCCACGGCCAGCAGCAAGCACACAGGCAGCATCCACGCCGTGGGCACAATTCGGCTCAACCCATAGTAAATCAGCAACATGCTGAGCAGGCAAGCAAGATACCAAAATGGCCCCACCACCACGTGCGGATTGCCCATGACAAACTCAGCCAATGGCCGGACAATGGGGATGGCCTGCTCCTCAGCCCCCACCAGTGTGCGCCCCACGACCAGCCATAAGGCGTAGAAAAAAAGGAAGAAAACGGTGTAGGGCACAAAAATGAGGCGGCAGCGACGCAGCAAGTAACGAACCGACTGCGTGGCACGCTCGGTGCTGAACAAAAATCCTGAAATGCAGAAAAACACAGGCACACGCAGATTCAGAATCACCGCATCGTCCAAAATGGGCAGGCGAGGCGGTGTGTGAAACAAGATAACCAGAAAGATGCTGAAGCACCTCACATAGTCGAGCCACGGTTGTCGGTCAGGATGGTTCATCACCGCAAAATTACGAATAAATGCCCACCCCACCAAAAATCATCCTTGAAAAACCGCAGGGTAAGCATGCGGCAAAAAAGAAGACCGATTCTCAGAAATCGCTGAAGAAGTTGGGACGAATGAGCATGCCTATGCGCAGCCGCGAGTGGAATCGATTGTAGTCGAGCAGGCACTCGCCATAACCATTGTAGTAGTGCAGCATAAGAAACTGGTTGGCCTTGCGGCTTAAGCGGTAGCCCACATTGAGCGTCACGTTGCCGTTAAAATTCCACCCTTTGCGCTTGACAAAGGTGGCATCAAGCACCCAGCGGCGATTGCTGCTCAAAGCCTGCACGCCGGCTTGATAGATGCCGCTATATTTGAGGATGTCGCGGTTGTTCTCGCCATCCACGATGGGGATCCAGAACTTGGCATGCACCATCAGGTTGGGGTCGATGAATGCCGCTCCACTCCACGACACCTTGTTCCAGCTGCGCGACTCCAGCCCATCGCGCCCGTTACTTTCATGCTCAATGAGCATGGTGGCCTTGCCCACGAGCTGCCCTTTCACGATAATCAGGCGCGACACGCCTATGCCCGGATTGAAGTTCAAATCGTGAAACGGCATTGACTCCTCAAAAATATTCCACATCGACTTTTGGGTGTAGAACAAAAACAAGTAGCTGTGCAGCGGCAAGGTGCTCTTGGTGAGTCGTTGCGAAATGCTGATTTGAAACTTCACATCGCTGTTGGTCTTGGTGGGCGTGCCGCCCAGTGTGGTGCCGGCGGTGAAATAATTGTCTTTATACAGGCCAAAGTAGGGGCGATCGTCATAGTCGCGACGAATGCTATCGGCATTGAACTGCTCTTGGTCGCGCAGCACAACGATTTGGCTCATGCCGGCCACGGGCTGCAGCATGAACAGCAGCACAAGGGCAAGAAGGTGGAGGTGTGAAGTGACTGTTCTCATTTCATCCGCAAAATTACGCCAAATCAGCGAGATGGTAAAATTAAAAGAAAAAAGAGCGCATTTAAGCGACAAATGAGCCTTAATTAACGATGAAAAGACCCTTTTTTTGAGAAGTTGCCGAAAATAAATTTTGGCCAAGTTGCGAGTTTATAGTAATTTCGCAGCCGGACAGAAAAAACACGCATCATGGTTAAACGATATTTTCGCCTCCTTGCCGCCGCAGTTCTCACAGCTTGCCTTGTGGCTCCGACGTTTGCCGACCAGAAAAAAGACAACAGTGGCGCGGCCATTACCCGCAACCTCGATATTTTCAATAGCCTCTATAAAGAATTGGCCACGCTGTATGTGGACACAATCGACGCGCAGCAGAGCATCGAAACGGCCATTAACGCCATGCTCGACGACATCGACCCCTACACAGAATATATTCCCGCCAAAGAGCAGGACGACTTCAGAGTCATCAGCACCGGCCAGTATGGCGGCATAGGCAGCTACATCATGCAGCGCACTGACTCGCTGCACCGAGGCGTGTACATTTCGGGGCCCTACAAGGACAGCCCTGCGGCAAAGGCCGGCCTGCGTGCCGGTGACCGCATTGTGAGCATCGATGGCATGGATGTGACCGGCTGGAACCAAGACAGCGTGAGCAGCCACCTCAAGGGGCAGGCCAATACGCGCGTCACCGTGCAGGTCGTGCGCCCCTATGATGCCGACAGCCTCAAGACGTTCACCATCATGCGCGAGAACATCAAGGTTGACCCCGTGCCGTTCTATGGCGTGACGCGCGGCTGCCTCGGCTACATCTACCTCACCACCTTTAACGAGCACAGCGCCCAGCAAGTGCGCGATGCCGTGCTGGCTCTGAAGGCCAATCCCGCGGTGAAAGCCCTTGTGCTGGACTTGCGCGGCAATGGCGGCGGCCTCATGGAGAGTGCCGTGCAGATTGTGGGCATGTTTGTGCCCAAAGGCACGCAGGTGCTCACCACGCGCGGTCGCGACAAAGCCAGTGAGAAGATTTATAAAACCACGCAAGACCCCATCGACACCAAAATCCCGCTGGCTGTGCTCATCGATGGCGGCAGTGCCTCGGCCAGCGAAATCACCGCCGGTGCTCTGCAAGACCTCGACCGTGCCGTGGTGGTGGGTTCACGTTCCTTTGGCAAAGGGTTGGTGCAAAGCACTCGTCCGTTGCCCTTCGACGGCATACTCAAAGTGACCATCGCAAAATATTACATTCCCAGCGGCCGCCTCATTCAAGAAGTGGATTACTCGCACCGTAAGGCCGACGGCACCTACGAGCGAACCACCGTGGCCGACAGCCTTGCACGCGTCTTCCACACGGCCAATGGCCGCGAGGTGCGCGAGGGTGGCGGCATCACGCCCGACATCAAGGTGGATTTTCCCGAAATGAATCGTCTCGTCTATAACATTGTGCGCGACCATTGGGCCTTTGATTTCGCCACAAAATATGCCGCCGAGCATCCCACGCTGCCAGCACCGGCCGACTTTACGGTCACCGACGAGATTTTCAACGATTTCAAGCAATGGCTTGACCCGGAGCGTTTCCAATATGACAAGGTGTGCGAGCAAGGGCTGGCCACCTTGCAAAAAATCGCCAAAACCGAGGGTTATATGAACGACTCCACGCAAGCGGTGTTTCAGCAACTTGAAGGCTTGCTCAAACACGACTTGAACCACGACCTCGACACCCATCGCAGTGAGATAGCACGCCTGCTGGCGCAAGAAATCGTCACTCGATACTATTATCAGGCCGGCGATGCTGAAAATTCTCTGCGCACCGACGAGTGCCTCGACCGCGTGCTGCAACTTCTTGCCGAGCCTAATGGCTGGAACCGCACCCTTGCCCGCAAATGACCTGACGGCGGGCGGTTTTCACACGCAGGTTTTGATGATGTGGAAACAAATCAGTAACTTTGCAGCCAAAATTTGAAACCCCTTCGGCACCAAAAAGTTCCTTAAACGGCACTTTTTGGCGTTGGGGCATGCTGGTATTCAATCACATGGAAATTAAGCAACTTTGCGATATATTTTGCGGGCAAGCCCGCACTGACGCCCTCAGGCGGCTCATCACCAACGGCCAAAATCGCGTCATGGCCATCGACGGCCTCGCCGGCAGCGCACCGGCAGTGTTGTTCTCGGCCTTGCCACAGGCCGAGCAACCCTATCTGCTCATCGCCAACGATGCCGATGAGGCAGGCTACCTATATAATGACCTGTGCCAGCTGGCCGACGAGAACAGCGTGCTGGTGTTTCCCTCAGGCTACAAGCGCGACATCAAATATGGTCAAGTGGATCCTCCTAACGAGATTCTGCGCACCGAGGTGCTCAATCGCTGGTATTCAGGCCGTGTGCGCTGGGTGGTGACCTACCCTGAAGCGCTGGCCGAGAAAGTGGCCACACGCGAAACCATCAATCGCACCACCATCCATTTGAGTGTGGGAGCAACAGTCGATTTGGTGCTGACCACTCAACGTCTGCTCGAACTGGGCTTCATGCGTGTGGACTATGTGTATGAGCCGGGGCAGTTTTCGGTGCGCGGCTCTATCCTTGATGTTTACTCTTTTTCGTGTGAATTGCCTTACCGCATCGATTTCTTTGGCGATGAGATTGACTCGATTCGCACATTCAATGTTGAAACACAGCTGAGCGAAAAACAAGTGGACGACGTGGGCATCGTGGGGCACAACGCGGGACAAAGCCAGCAAGGCACCTCGCTGCTCGACTATGTGGACGAGCGCACCCTGCTCGTGTGCCGCGATGTGGAGTGGCTGAAGAATCGCATTGCCGAAATAGGGAAAGAACAGATGTCGAGCAATATGCTCATTGCCAATGAGGGTGATGCCCATGCACTCGACAATGTGGTGGACGTGGCGCACTTCATGGCGCGACTGGCCTCCATGCGACGGCTCGACTATGCACTGGGCGAGAGCTCGCTCAAAGCCGACGCACGCATGCGGCTGCACTGCTCGCCACAAGGCATCTATCACAAAAACTTTGACCTCATCAGCGAATCGTTCACCGATTTTTTGCGGCGCGGCTATCGCATCATCATTTTGAGCGACAGTGAGAAGCAGATTGAACGCCTGCGCTCCATCTTCAGCGACCGCGGCGATGATATCGCTTTCGATTCATGCTTGCGCACACTGCACGAAGGTTTTGTGGACGATGATTTGAAACTGTGCGTCTTTACCGATCATCAGATTTTTGACCGTTTCCACAAATACACGCTCAAGAGCGACCGCGCCCGCTCAGGCAAGCTCGCCCTTTCGCTCAAGGAACTCAATCAGATTGAGGTGGGCGACTATATTGTGCACGAAGACCACGGCATAGGCAAGTTTGGCGGCCTGCTGCGCACGGCCGTCAATGGCACCATGCAGGAAATGATTAAGCTTTCCTATCTGAATGGCGACACAGTGTTTGTGTCGATTCACGCGCTGCACAAACTCTCCAAATATCGCGGCAAGGAGGGTGAGGAGCCGCGCCTGAGCAAGCTGGGCAGCGGTGCATGGCAGCGCATGAAATCGCGCACCAAGAGCCGCCTCAAAGACATTGCCCGCGACCTCATTCGCCTCTATGCCCAGCGACGCAAGGAGCAGGGACACGCCTATTCGCCCGATGGTTATTTGCAGCAAGAGTTGGAGGCTTCGTTCATCTATGAGGATACCCCCGACCAGCTCAAAGCCACGCAAGCCGTCAAGGCCGACATGGAGAGTGCGCGCCCCATGGATCGCCTCGTGTGTGGCGATGTGGGATTCGGCAAAACCGAAGTGGCCATTCGCGCCGCTTTCAAAGCCGCCGTTGACGGCAAGCAAACGGCAGTGCTCGTGCCCACCACGGTGCTGGCTTTTCAGCATTATGGCACGTTCAGCTCGCGGCTCAAGGATTTTCCCGTGCGGGTCGATTATTTGAGCCGCGCGCGCAAGCCCAAAGAGGTAAAGGCTTTGCTGGCCGACCTCGCCGCCGGAAAAATCGACATCATCATCGGCACGCACAAGCTCATCGGCAAGTCGGTGAAATTCCACGACTTGGGATTGCTGGTGGTGGACGAGGAGCAAAAGTTCGGCGTGTCGGTCAAAGAAAAGCTCAAGCAGCTCAAGGTGAATGTGGACACGCTCACGCTGAGTGCGACCCCCATTCCGCGCACGCTGCAATTTTCACTCATGGGGGCGCGCGATTTGAGCACTATCACCACTCCGCCGGCCAACCGCCATCCCATACTCACGTCGCTAAGTTCGCTCAACGACGATGTGGTGGCCGAAGCCATCAATTTCGAGCTTTCGCGCAACGGGCAGGTGTTTTTTGTCAACAACCGCATTGAGCAACTCTACAACTTGGAACACATGGTGCGCCGCGTGGTGCCCGATGCCCGCGTGGTGGTGGCCCATGGGCAAATGCCGCCCGAGCGCATGGAGCAAATCATCATCGACTTTGCCAACCACGACTACGACGTGTTGCTGGCCACCACCATCATCGAGAGTGGAGTGGATATGCCCAATGTGAACACTATCATCATTAATAACGCCCATCGCTACGGGTTGAGCGACTTGCACCAGTTGCGCGGTCGTGTGGGGCGCTCAAGCCGCAAGGCGTTCTGCTATTTGCTTGTGCCGCCCGGCGGGCCGCTCACTCCGGTGGCCAAGCGCAGGTTGCAAGCCATTGAGAGCTTCAGTGACCTTGGGGCAGGCATTCACATCGCTATGCAAGATCTCGACATCAGAGGGGCGGGCAATCTGCTCGGTGCCGAACAAAGTGGCTTCATTGCCGATTTGGGCTATGAAACGTACCAGAAAATCTTGAAAGAGGCAGTGATAGAGCTGCGCACCGAGGAATTTGCCGACACGCTCACCGACGAGGCCGTGCAGCGCAACGACAATGCGGACTTCACCACTGATTGCTCTATCGACACCGACTTGCCGCTCATGTTCCCCGCCACCTATGTGCCGCAGGAGAGCGAGCGCATCATCCTATATCGCGAGCTGGACGGCATGGAAACCGAGCGTCAGGTAGAAGACTTTGAGAAACGTCTGCTCGACCGCTTTGGCCCCGTGCCGCCTCCTGCTCGCGAGCTGATTCGCATCGTGCCTTTGCGCCTGCTGGCTCGCAAGCTGGGTATCGAAAAAATCACCTTAAAACGTGGGCAAATGTACGTCTACTTTGTGGGCGAAGAAAATGTGGCTTATTATCAGAGCGATGCTTTTGGGCGCATCGTCCACTACATGCAAAATCATCCCCAGCGATGCAAACCACGCGATGTGAACGGTCGCCGCTCGGTGCTCATCGGTGAGGTGAGGCAGGTGAGTGAAGCCCTTGAGATTTTGCGAGAGATGCTCACGCTCGACCCCCTGTGAGCCGGCGGCGCATGGTGAGAGAAGTCACCAGCGAAGTGAGCAGCCCTATGGCCGCCACCAGCGCAAAGGCCACCAGCACATCGCTCCATTGCACCACCACTGGATAGGAGGTCATGATCAGATGGGCAGCGTCGCCTCCCAGTTTAAGCCATCCGTAATGTTGCTGGCCGAGACACAAAGCCAGTCCCAAAACGATGCCCAGCCCTGCACCGGCGAGGGCTATGAGCCAGCCCTCAATCACAAAGATGCGGGTAATCTGGCGGTCGGTGGCACCCAAACTCTGCAAGGTGGCAATGCTCTCATCTTTCTCAATGATGAGAAGCGACAGCGTGCTAATCACATTAAAGGTGGCGATGAGCAAAATGAAAGCCATGAGCAAAAATGCCATCCATTTCTCAATATTCACGAGGCGGTAGGCCGAAGCCTGCTGCATAAGCCGATTCTTGACGGTATAAGCCGTGCCCAAGTGTTGCTCCAGTTGTGTCATCACGGCATGCTCATTGGCATTGGGCAGCAGGGCCACCTCAATCTGTGTGGCCTGTGTGATGTAATCGAAAAGATGCCGTGCCATCTCAATGGGCACATACACCATGTCGGCATCATAACTGTTTTGTTGCAGCTGGAACACGCCGGCCACAAAGAGCGAGTCCTTGCGAAACGCTCCCATGGGGTTGGCAAGGTTCACACGTCCTTGCCGTTGTGGAGCATAAAGTTGCAGCATCACCAAGTAGCCCGGGCGGGCATGAATGTGCATGGCCGGTCCCACACCCACCACGGCATAGGCCGACACCTCGTCGTGCAGCATCCAGTCGCCGTCCACAATCAGGCTGTCGATGGCATTTACCTTGTCGTACACATCGGGCACGCCTTTCACTCTCACTGGCATCTGATATTGCGCGAAAACAGCGAGCGCGTGCTCTTCAATCACAGGCATGGCCAGCTTCACGCCCGGCACACCGTTCACCACCGTCAGCACGCTATCGGCATCGGCAATGGCCTTGCCGTGGGTGGCGGTGATGGCTATTTGAGGGTCAAGCAGGGCCAGACGCTCCATAATCATGGAGCGAAAACCGTTGAATACACTCAGCACCGCAATGAGCGCGGCCGTGGTCACCACCACCCCCAGTGTGGAAATGATGGTGATGATGTTGACCGCATGGTGCGCTTTTTTCGACACCAGATAGCGCAATGCTATTTTGGTGAGGATGCTCACGCTTGTTCAGGTGTGTCGGTGCCGGGTTTCCCCTCAGGATGCAGCAGTTGGTCGATGTGGTCAATGTAATCGAGCGAATCGTCAATATAGAAAGTGAGTTCGGGCGTGCGGCGCAACTGATAGCGCACACGCTGGGCCAGATTGTAGCGAATGCTCACCGCATTGTCGTTGATGTTGGACAAGAGTTCCTTACCGCGTTCACTGGGAAAGATGCTCAAATGCACGCGAGCCACGCTCAAGTCGGGCGAAACCCGCACCGAGCTGACACTCACCAACACACCGCCCATCTTGGCGGTTTCGAGGCGAAATATTTCGCTCAACTCCTTTTGTAAAAGTCGCTGAATTTTTTCAAGTCGTGTAGTCTGCATAATCGGAATAATTTTTTACTGGCTGCAAAGTTACGACAAAACGAGGGCAGGGCAAAATGAATCCATTCATTTTTTATGCCTGAGGTCAGCCGTGACGGTGGCCGCGTCCAAATATCCTCGCACTCGGAAAAGCTCAAATAAATTTGGCTTTTCTCTCGTTTTACCGTAACTTTGCGCAAATAAATGTAACTCACAAAGATGAAAAGATTTTCTTTCTTGTTGTGCCTTGCTTTGCTGTGCGTCACCGCGCAGGCTGTGCTCAAAGAGCGCGACATGGCACAAACGCTGAGCGTGCTGCGCACCGAGCTGACCAGCACCCACGAAGAGCAGCTCAAGCGCATGCAGCGCTTTGCCGAGATGAGCAAACGCTACGACCTCATGATGGTGCAAGTGATGAATCGCAGCCAGCAAATCGAGTTGATGCTCTACTCGCAGAAAAGCGACTATGTGTTCGACCTTTCCTATGCTTGCAGCGAGGCCACTTCGCTCTACAACCACATGTCGAGCAGCATGCTGCCTTTCGAAACGTTTGCCCAAAAATACAATGACCAAGTAACGCAATATGTGCATTTGGTCAACTCGCTGGAGAAAATTCCCGACTTTCTTCTCACCAACGAGCAGATGCGCGCCGACCGCGACAGCTGCGTCAAGCTGGCCGATGCCATAGCCCACGACATGGCCGTGCAGCAGGTGCAAATTGAAAAGACCAAAGAACGCTCGCAAGAAATCCTCGCCAAGTCGAAGCTGCTCAACGATTTCGCACTCAAATCCTATGAGGATATCCGGCGCAGCATCTTCGTCAACGGCGACCAGTCTTATTTCTCCATTCTGCAAAACCTTCCCCGCTACTGGAGGCAAGCCAAGAATGACCTGCAAGAGAAATACACCCCCACCGGCAACACCCACAGCGAGTGGCGGGGCAACCTCATCCTGTTTCTGTTTATTTTCATCATTTTCTATATGGTGCTGGCAGGTGGCCTGAGCACGCTGGTGATTCGGTTCCTCTTACCCAAGCGTTGGGTTACCGATGAGTTCCGCAAGAAGCGCACTTGCATCATTATTGCGGCCAGCGCGGCGGTGTTTGCGCTCGCCACGCTCATCATCTCGTTCACCTTGCAGCATCACAACTTCATGATTATGGCCTCACGGCTGCTCAGCGAGTATGCATGGCTGCTGGTGGCTATCATGCTTTCGCTCATCATCAGGCTCGATGGTGATAAGGTCATGAGCGGCATGCGGCTTTACTTCCCCATCGCGGTGGTGGGCTTTGTGGTGTTTGTCTATCGCATCACTTTTATGCCCAACACGGTGGTCAACCTCACCTTCCCGCTCATTTTGCTGGCCTGCACCATTTGGCAGTGGGATGTGATTCGCCGGCACAACAAGCACATGCCTCGCAGCGACATGTTCTACACTTGGATTTCGCTCGTGGGCATGGTGGTGGCCGTGGTGATGGCTTGGGGCGGCTACACGCTCATGAGTGTGCAAGTGCTCATCTGGTGGATTATGCAGCTCACCATCATTCAAAGCATCACGGTTATCTATGACTGGTTGCACAAGTATGAGCGGCAGCATATTGCCGACGATGCCACCATTCACCAAACATGGTTTTATGATGCCGTCTACAAAATGATTATTCCCATCGCGGCCGCATTGAGTTTGGCCGTGTCGGTCTACTGGGCCGCACAGGTGTTTGACCTCACCGAGTGGTTCAAGCGTTTCTTCACCCACAAGTTCATCAATTTGCCCCAAGTGATAGTGGTGTCGCTCGACCGCATTGTGCTTCTTGTGGCCTTAGGGTTTGTGTTCAACTATATCATCTATTTGTGCATCAATGCCTATGCGTTGTGGAAACAGCATCGCAGTGGCTCGAGCCAAAAAGTGGTGTCGCTCAGCATGAATTTGATGAAATACCTCGGCTGGGGCATCTTTGTGTATGTGGTCATGGTCACCCTCGACGTGAATCGCGCCGGCATCACCTTTATTCTCACCGGCCTATCCACCGGTATCGGTTTTGCCATGAAGGATACGCTCGAGAACCTGTTCTATGGACTTTCGCTCATGAGCGGCCGGGTGAAGCTGGGCGACATGATTGAGTGCGACGGCGTGCGTGGCCGGGTGGCCAACATCAACTACCAGAGCACGATGGTGGAAACGCTCGACGGTTCGGTCATAGCGTTTCTCAACAGCCAGCTTTTCAGCAAAAACTTCAAAAACCTCACCAAGAATCACGGTTACGAGCTGGCACAGCTCACGGTGGGTGTGGCCTATGGCTCAAAGGTGGAACAAGTGCGCCAACTCATTGTGGAGCGGCTCAAAAAGCTCGATTGCTACAACCACGAAAAAGGCGTTCAGGTGCTCTTCAGCAACTTTGGCGACAGCAGCGTGGACCTGAATGTGGTACTGTGGACCCCTGTGGCCACCCGCATGGCCGACCTTGCACGCATCAAGGAGGAAATTTATGACGCGCTCAATGAGGCGGGCGTGGAGATTCCGTTCCCGCAACGCGACATCCACATCGTTTCGCACCATGCCGATTAGCCCCATATTTCTCTTGACCTCAGCCAAGCCGGCAACACGACTTTAGAATACTCATTTTCCTCAATAATACCATTATGATTTCTTTTTTGATTAGCGTGGTGGCCCTTGTGATGGGTTTCTTCATCTACGGCAACCTGATTGAGCGCATCTTTGCGCCCGACGACCGTCCCACCCCGTCCACGCGGCTGGCCGACGGCGTGGACTACGTGCCCATGCCCACATGGAAGGTGTTTATGATTCAATTCCTCAACATTGCCGGCACCGGCCCCATCTTCGGTGCCATCATGGGCATGTGGTTTGGGCCGGTGGCTCTGCTGTGGATTGTGCTGGGCTGCATCTTTGCCGGAGCCACTCACGACTACTTGAGCGGCATGCTCTCCATGCGCCACGATGGAGCCAGTCTGCCACTGCTTGTGGGTAAATACCTCGGCAAAGGCTCTCGCAATGTGATGATGGTGTTCACTGTGTTTTTCATGCTTCTGGTGGGAGCCGTGTTTGTCTATAGCCCGGCCATCATTTTGGCCGGCTTCGGCGGCAATCTAGTCATTTGGATTACCGTCATTTTTATCTACTACATCATCGCCACGCTGCTGCCCATCGATAAAATCATTGGCAAAATTTATCCCATTTTCGCCGTTTCGCTGCTATTCATGGCCGTCGCGCTCATGATAGTGCTGCTGCTCAAAATGCCCCACTTGCCCGAATTGTGGCACTTGGGCGACATGGACGAGTGGCGTGGTTCGCTGCAAGTGGGTGGTCAAGATGCCCTCGGCATTGTGGCCTATCTGAAAAAGAACCCTGTTTTCCCCTGTTTGTTCATTACCATCGCCTGCGGAGCCATCAGTGGTTTTCACGCCACCCAAAGCCCCATGATGGCACGCTGCATGAAGAGCGAGCGCTTGGGACGCAAAGTATTCTATGGCTCCATGATTACCGAGGGACTGGTGGCACTCATCTGGGCCACTATCTCGTCGTGGTTCATCTATGCCGGCGGATGGCGCGAAGTCATCAGCGAGCAGCAGGCGGCAGCTTTTCTCGGGCAGGTGGCCGGCCCGGGCGGCAAAATGCTCATTCAATATTTCTCGGCACCCGATGTGGTGAAGCTGGTGTGCACCGGCTGGCTGGGCATCACCGGAGGTGCCCTTGCGGTGCTGGGGGTGGTGGCGGCTCCCATCACTACGGGCGACACCGCCTTTCGCAGTGTGCGGCTCATCATTGCCGAGGCGCTGCACATCGACCAGCACAATGTGGCACGCCGGTTAGCCATTTGCATCCCCACTTTCTTGGGTGCATTCGGCCTGCTCATGTGGCAAATCAAAAATCCCGACGGCTTTAATGTGCTGTGGCAATACTTCGGGTGGAGCAATCAGGTGCTGAGCGTGTTCACACTTTGGATGCTCACCGTGTATTTGGCCCGCGCTGGCAAGCCCTACGTCATCACCCTTGTGCCGGCCCTCTTCATGACGGCTGTGTGCTGCGTGTTCATTGTGGTGTCGCCGCAAGCCCTTGCCATGAGTCAGTGGCTGGCAGCCCCCTCGGCCGCTGTTGTGGTTCTCGCGGCCCTTGCAGTGTTCTTGGGATGGAGGCGCAAGGCAGAAAAAGTCACTAAATAGTCCACAAAAACTCTTTGCCGCGACTAAAATTGCACTTATTTTTGTAAATTTGCACCATGGAAGTGAAACGTTCAATGAGGGAAATCCTTGAGGCCGAGAGCAAGGCCATTCTCAACATACCTGTAACCGATGAGTATGAGCATGCCGTGAAACTCATTGTGGAGCGAGTGCATCACAACGGCGCAAAGCTGGTCACATCGGGCATGGGGAAATGCGGGCAGATTGCCAATAACATCGCCACCACATTTGCCTCGACAGGCATTCCGGCCGTGTTTTTGCATCCCAGTGAGGCCCAGCACGGCGATTTGGGGGTGTTGCAGCCCCACGACGTGATGCTGCTGCTCTCCAATTCGGGACGCACCAATGAGATAGTGGCGCTTGTGCAATTAGCACACGCTTTGTATCCCGACGTGAAATTCATCGTCATCACAGGCAATAACGAGAGCGAACTGGCACGGCAGGCCGACATTTGTCTTTGGACCGGCGGCGCACCCGAGGTGTGCCCCTTGGGGCTTACCCCCACCACCTCCACCACCATGATGACCGTCATGGGCGATGTGCTGGTGGTCAACACCATGCTGGCCACTGGTTTCACTCGGCAAGATTATGCCATGCGCCATCATGGGGGATATTTGGGACATGTGAGCCGGCAAGAAACCGCTCATCATCAAGATTCTTAATTTTTTATGCGCAAAATCATAGCAATAGGCGAGTCGGTTCTCGACACTCTTTTCCGCGACGGGCAGCCGGTGCGTTCGTTTGTGGGAGGGCGCATTCCTTGTGCGGCCGCTTCTTTAGGGTCGTTGGGACTGCCCTGCTACATGGTGAGCGAGTGCACCACCGATTCAGTGGGCGACATCATCATCAATTACCTCACGCGCCACAACGTGGATGTGCATTCAGTGGATCGCTACCCCGACGGTGCCACCGCGTTTTCGGCCATCTTCGAAACTGCCGAGGGCAAGCGCATCGTCAACTATGGCAGCTACCCGAAAACGCGTTTCGATGTGGTGTGGCCACGCATCGACGAAGACGACATCTTGCTCTTTGGCTCGCTCTATTCGATTGATTTGCCGCAGCGCGAGCGACTTTTCGAGCTCGTGAAATATGCGCATGAGCGCAAAGCCATTATTGTGTACCTGCCCGGATTTCAGCACGGCATCAGTTTCCGCATCACAAAGGTGATGCCTCATTTACTTGAAAATCTTGAGGTGAGCGACCTTGTGATAGCTCATCAGAGCGACATCGACACCATTTTCCCCAACGAGAGTGCCGAAGAAGCCTATCATAACCACATCGAGTTCTATTGCCGCAATTATTTGCACATAGGCAACGACCTCACGGTGATCATGGGCGGCAATGGCGTGAGCGCAAAGGGTGAGCAGAGCACCAATCTGCTGGGATGGCAAGCGGGATTCACGGCCGGAATCATACAGCAATTTTTTGACAACGACATCACACACGACGGCTTGCGCGACCTCACGCCCCAGCAATGGAGCCACATCCTCACGCAAGCCCTGACGATGGCCCATCAGGCCGCGCAAAGTCCTGACAACTGCGTGTAACAATACAAAACAAACATGAAACAGTTGCTCATAGAGTCGGCATTTCCCACGTTGCGATGCGACATGACGATTGCCAAGGCGCAAATCGAGGCCACCGGCAATATGCCCGGCACCGAAGGGCTCGACGCGCCCGTTGTGCTCGACATGACCATGACCTATGTGCTGTTTCTTGTGAAAGACCATCGCACCACCGCCGCCATGCAGGCCATCGAGTATCTCGTCTATGCCGACGATGCCGAAACTTTGCCGCATCTCTATGCCGCATGGCTGTGGTTGGCCCGCATGACGCTCATGGTGGAGGCAGGCCAGTTTGCGCTCTCTCTGGGCAGCGCAGAGAATGCCTTGCTGCGTTTGGCCGAGATTGCCGGTAAAAAGTCCGAAGATTTTCTTGCCATTCTTGCTGCCATTCTCTATAATCTTGCCGTGCTTCACAACGCCGGCGGCGACTTTAGCCGGGCCACCAAAGAACTGACCAAAGCCCAAAAACTCTATGAGCGACTCGTCAAGCGCAACGAGCAACGCTTCTCGGCCATGCTTCTCTATGCCGTGGAGGCATCGACCGACATCATTCACTCTCGCACCAAGCAAATGAATGTGCTGGCCCACTACCAAAGTGTGACCCAGCTCTACACCGAGCAGCTGGCCAAAGCCGAGGGAGGCGACACAAGGCAGGCACTCGCGGCGCTCGTCGATTCGCTTCAAAACGAGGGCGACATCATGCTCCAAATGGGCAATGGGCGCAATGCTGTGAAATACTACACCAAAGCCTTGCGTTATCAGAAAAAACTCAACGAGCCTTTGGGAATGAGAGATTTGCAGCTCTCTATCGGGTTGGCAAAGGCACTTATGCGACTGATTAACCGCCGGGCCGCAGCCGAGCAACTTCTCTCGTCGCTGTTGCCGCTCGCCCATCGCCTCGGGGCGCACAACGAAGTCATCGAGATTGAAAATCTCTTGCTCGGCAAGAACAAGAACTTCAATATCATGACTCTGCTCAAATCCATCTTTTAGGGTGTACCGCTTCCTTTAGCGACACCGCATTTTTAAGCCAGCGACAAGTCGAAATCTTTCAAGAATTTCTCAAAATGCGGGTTGCGGCTCATCATGTCGTTGGCCACCTCACGCGGCGACCAAATGCGGTGGTCGCTCATATCTTTGCTCACGCGCACCTCCAGTGCGAGCATATCGTTGTTCACCGCGTTGCGCAAGGCTGTGATTAACTCGGTGCTTCCTTTGATGAAGCTCACTTGGCCCTGATTTTCCACCTCCAGTTCATACACCGTGTCGCTCACCCGGCGCGGTTTCGACATGTGCATGGTAGTAATCAGTATTGGCTCTTTGGGATGCTCGTCGATGTAGCGTTGCCATGCTTCCAGCAGTTGTTCGGGAGTGAATGGCTCGCGCCTGCCACCCACCACGGTGGACGATTCAGCCGATTTTGCCGTTTCATCTTCTTCACGCTTGCCCGAAATGCGCAGCGAGGGCGTCAGCATAACTCGCGACGAGCCATAAGGGGCGCGGGGCGACGAGGCCATCGTGGGAGTTGTGGCTGGCGCGACCACCACAGGCTGCGGAGCGGGTGCCGATGTTTGCTCGGCGGGAATCGCTGCTGCCTCAGCCGGAGGTGTGGGTGCAACTTCTTTTGCCGGCCGGTGGGTCTGGGGGCGGGCGGCGGGTGCTGCCTCTATCTTGCGGAGGGCACCGCCGCCCTGATTAGGGTTTGGAGCGGCTGTAGGGGCTACAATTTGGCACAACTTGATGAGCAGAAGCTCCACACTGAGCTGTTTATTGGTCACCGTGCGATAGTCAAGGTCGCAACGGTTGCACAAGTCCAGCGCACGATAATAAAATGCGGAATTCAGCTGGGCGGCCTGCACCACATAGCGCTCGCGTGCCTCCTCGTTCATCTCAAGCAGGTCGCGAGTTTGAGGCGAGCTGGCCACCATGAGGTCGCGCAAGTGCTGCGCAAGGCCGTTCACAAAAAAGAGCGAGTCGAAGCCTTTGTCGCGAATCTCTTTATATATGAGTAACGCCGTGGGCACATCGACGGCAAGAAACGCCTCAACTAATCTGAAATAATACTCATAGTCGAGCACGTTCAGGTTATCGATGGCCGAGCGATAGGTGATATTGTTGTCGCTCGACGCGGCCACTTGGTCAAAAATCGAAAGGGCATCGCGCAATGCGCCGTCGGCTTTTTGGGCAATCACGTTGAGTGCCGCCGGCTCGGCCTGAATGCCCTCTTCGGCGCAAATGTATTGCAGTTGCTGCACGATGTCGGGCACCGTGATGCGCGTGAAGTCATAAATTTGGCAGCGCGACAAGATGGTGGGTATCACCTTTTGTTTCTCGGTGGTGGCGAGAATGAAGATGGCATATTCGGGCGGCTCTTCAAGAGTTTTGAGAAAGGCGTTGTAGGCGGCCGCCGAGAGCATATGCACCTCATCGATGATAAACACGCGGTAGCGGCCCGTTTGCGGCGGAATGCGCACTTGGTCGGTCAGATCGCGAATGTTGTCCACCGAGTTGTTGCTGGCGGCATCCAACTCAGTGATGTTATACGAGCGCTGCTCATTAAAGGCGCGGCACGATTCGCACTCGTTGCAGGCCTCGCCCTCGGCAGTGGGATTGGTGCAGTTGATTGTTTTGGCAAAAATGCGGGCACAAGTAGTTTTCCCCACGCCGCGAGGACCACAAAAGAGGTAGGCATGGGCAAGCCTGCCACTGGCTATCGCATTCTTCAGGGTGTGCGTCAGGGAGCTTTGCCCCACCACACTGCGAAACGTGGAAGGGCGGTATTTGCGTGCCGACACGATATAGTTGCTGCTCATAGTTATGACTCGTGATTTATCTATCGGCAAAGATAATGATTTTTTTTGACTTTTGCTTCACTGCGCGGCGAAAACTCACAGGAGGGGGTGCGCCGTCAAGTGGCAAGACGATGAATGAGCGTAAGTCCGTCGCGCAAGGGAATCATCACCCGCTCCACGCGAGGGTCACGTGCCACCACATCGTTAAAGGCCGCGATGCCCAGCGTTTGAGCGTCGTGGTGGGCGGTGGTGTCGGTCACCTTGCCGTCCCAAAGGGTATTATCGGCAATGATGAAACCGCCGGGCGCAAGACGCTCCATCACCAGCTCATAATATTCCACATAGATGCGTTTATTGGCATCGATAAACACAAGGTCAAAGTCGCCGCCAATCTCGGCCAGCACCTTGCGGGCATCGCCCACGTGCAGTGTGATGCGTTCGCCCACAGGCGAGGCAGCGAAGTGTTCTCGCAGGAAATCTTCCAGCTCGTCGTCGATCTCTATGGTGTGCAGCTCGGCATCGGGTCGGGTAAGCCCCTCGGCCATGCACTGGGCGGCATAGCCGCTATAGGTGCCCAGCTCCAGCACTCGGCGGGGATTGATCATCCGCACAAGCATTTTGAGCAACCGTCCCTGCACATGCCCGCTGCACATGCGTGGATAAAGCAACCGCAGGTGGGTGTCGCGATACAGCTTGCTCAAGTGCTCCGGCTCGGCATCGATGTGCGCCTCAACGTAGTGTTCCAACTCCTCGCTCATGATGCCCCTCCTGCAATAGCAAGTTTCACCGCCTGCCTGTATCCGTCCAAGCCCTGCCCCATGATGGTGGCCACGCACGCCTCGGCCAGCATGGAGTGCCGGCGATAGGGTTCGCGCCGCGTGATGTCGCTGATGTGCACCTCGATGGCTCGCGCCGGCACGGCACGCAGAGCGTCCTGCAAGGCGATGGACGTGTGGGTGTAGCCACCGGCATTGATGATGATGGCGTCGCACGCAAAGCCGCGTCGTTGCACCTCGTCAATCAAGTCGCCCTCATGGTTGCTCTGAAACGTCGTGAACTCCACATTAGGGAAATCGGCCACCAGCCGGCACAGATAATCATCGAGCCGCTCCGAACCATACACATCCGGCTCGCGCACTCCCACCAAATTTAGGTTGGGTCCATTGATAATCGCAATCTTCATCGCCATTCACTGCTTTTTCCGTCACAAAGTTAGCCAATAAATTGGGTCGGCACAAATAAACGGAGGTTTTTCATGGTTGCCTGTGAGTTTTGCCCTATTTTTTGAGATGTGTGTCGCACAAATCGCAAATAAATTTGCATGTGCGCTCTGTTGCACCCATGTTGCCGCTTCGCGGCGAAATTAGGCTGCGGCTCGGAAAAACTCAAATAAAATTCGCATTTGCGCTCACCTTGCACTAATGTTAGTTAAATTAGGCGGCACCTCAACAACAAAAATAAACAAGTTTATTTTGTATTGTTTTCGGTTTGCACTAATTTTGCAAGTTGTTTTGAATTTTTATCTGAAAATCATCACATGGAATATAATTTTCGCGAGATTGAACAAAAATGGCAGCAATGGTGGCGCGAGAACCACGTCTACCGTGCCCAAGAGAACCCCGACCGCCCCAAGTTTTATGTGCTCGACATGTTTCCCTACCCTTCGGGAGCAGGCTTGCATGTGGGGCATCCGCTGGGCTATATAGCCAGCGACATCTATGCCCGCTACAAGCGTCAGCGCGGCTTCAACGTGCTGCACCCCATGGGCTACGACGCTTATGGGCTGCCTGCCGAGCAATATGCCATCCAAACGGGCCAGCACCCCGAGGTGACCACCGTGAAAAACATCACGCGTTACCGCGAGCAGCTCGACAAGATAGGCTTTTGCTACGACTGGGAGCGCGAGGTGCGCACCTGCGACCCTGAGTATTACAAGTGGACGCAGTGGGCTTTCTTGCAGATGTTCAAGAGCTACTACAACACCGCCATCGACAAGGCGTGCCCCATCACCGAACTGATTGCTCACTTTGAGAAGCACGGCACCGAGGGCTGCAACGCCCACACCTCCAGCACCGACACCTTCACCGCCGAGCAGTGGCAAGCCATGAGCGAGGCCGAGCGCAGCGACGTGCTGATGAACTATCGCATAGCCTATCGTGGCGACACGATGGTGTACTGGGGTCCCAAGCTGGGCACCGTGCTGGCCAACGATGAGGTGAGCGAGGGTGTGAGCGTGCGCGGCGGCTACCCCGTGGAGCAAAAAATGATGAGCCAGTGGTGTTTGCGCGTGAGTGCCTATGCAGGCCGCCTGCTGCACGACCTCGATACCCTTGAGTGGAGCGAGAGCATCAAGGAAACGCAACGCAACTGGATTGGCTATAGCGAAGGTGCCGAGATGAACTTCGCCGTGGGACGCTGCGACAAAAACCTGCTCTTATTCACCAC
>JAFVCX010000098.1 GCA_017478855.1 Muribaculaceae bacterium
GTGAGCGGCGAACCCACGGTGGCGCGCGTGAAGCGCCGCACTCCCACGGCCATCACCGACATTGAGGCACAACCCGCACAGGCTGGCGACGGACTGTACTACAACCTGATGGGCCAGCCCGTGGCACACCCCGCTGCCGGCATCTACATCCACAACGGCAAGAAGGTGGTGGTCAAGTAACGGCCATTTCGCCGCGGCCGAATCATGAGATTTAACCCGAATTTTCACCGGGGATGGGACACAAGTTCCATCCCCGGTTTCCATTTCGGCCGGATTCACCGTGCCACCATGCGCTGCCCCGGCGCGGGGATTACAAATTCCCAACTCAACCTCCTAGCGGATTGCAAAACCACCAGAACAGCGAATATTCGCCGATTTTTTTCGGCGAATAAGCGGTTTATTCGCCGAAAGGCTGTCTTTTTTGTGGGAAAAGCTGATTACAGCGTGCCTTGCTCCACGCGCACGCAGATGCGCTCGATCATGGCGTCGTCCTTGTTTTTGTTGGGGTGATAGCCTTGCTTGAGGCTCACGCCGAAGAAGCGGCCGAAGGTTTGCCAAAATCCGGCGCGGAATGTGCCCAGAAAGGCTTTCACAATGCTGTAGCTGTTTTGGTTGGTCTCGCGGTTGATGAGCTTGATGAGCATCTTTCCCTGCCCCTTGGTCATCTTTTTCATCACAGGCTTGTACTGGCGGAAGATCTCTTTCTCGAATTGTTGCAGATAGGCCTGTTTTTCTTTTTGCGACTTATAGGTGTCGATATACTCGTAGGTCTCCAGCAGGGTGGCGCTGATGAGCTTGGCGTAGGGCAGTGTGCGCTTCACGTCGCGCACCGTTTTCCAGTAAAATTCCTCCTCTTTCTTGTTGCGGAACCGCTCGCGGGGGTAGATGGTGATGTTGTTGAACACCAGCATCATGAGCGTGTCGCCCGTTTCTTTCTCGATAAAGTGGTAGTAGCCGGCAAACACCTTCTGCAAGCTCGACGGCACCTCCACTCGATCTACGGCATCCTGGGCGCGGGCACCGATGGCGGCCATCAGCGTCACTACGAGTGTAAACAATATGACAGTGAATCGTTTCATGCACAGGACAATTCTAAATCGCTGCAAAAGTATAAAAAGAAAACGAAACACAAGCCGTGTTTATTGCATAATTTTAGATAAAAGCCCCAAATAACACACATTTACGCCCACAAAGCAGCCACGCACCGAGGGTACCGACTTGCTGAACGAAGCCCGGGCCACCCAGGGGGTGATGCGCAGGCTGGACGTGTAGCGGCCCTGTCCGCCCATGAGGGGGGCGCTGTTCACATAGCGGTCGTGCAGGCGGATGTCGAAGTCGATGCTAGCCATCCATCCCACATTGCTCAGCGTGGCATGAGTGGTGTTTATGGCTTGGAACACGTCGAGGCCGTCGGAATTCTTGCTCCATTCGATGTCGTTCACGTCCCAGCTGTAGCGACTCCAGCGGATGCCTGTGGCGGGAGTGATGTTGAGCCGGCGGCTGACGTGAATCATGTAGCCCAACTGGGCACCCACACCCAGCAGGCTGGCGCTGGCGGCGGCATTGAGTTGCGCGTCGCGTCCCTGGGCATCGAGCACTTGGAACAGGTTGGAACGGTTGAACGACGGCTGCCCATAGGCTACATCGGCCTTGAGCACCACGTGCTTGTAACCGCCTTCCAGGCCACCAGTGAACACGACGCTGCCATCGAAGTTGTCGTGCAGCGAACCCGTGGGGAATGCGCCACCTATGCCGGCATAGAAACCCAGCAAACGGTCGCTGTTCTGGGCTTGCAAAGCCACTATGGTCATCACCAGCGACAAGATGAGCGTGAATCGTTTCATTGTTATCTGCTTTATGAATAGGTTTTGTTGATTCATTAAATAAGGTGGGAGCAGTGCATAATCGACCACCCCCACCTAGCCATGAAAAAATTGTTATTTCTTGAAATAGCGGTTATAAAGTCCCTGGAATCCTTGTCCGTGACGAGCTTCGTCGCGAGCCATCTCGTGAACTGTGTCGTGGATGGCGTCCAGATTCTGGACCTTGGCCAGCTTGGCGATGCGCAGCTTGTCTTCGCAGGCGCCAGCCTCGGCATTCATGCGCTTCTCCAGGTTGGTCTTGGTGTCCCACACCACTTCTCCCAGCAGCTCGGCGAACTTGGCGGCATGCTCAGCCTCTTCCCATGCATAGCGCTTGAAAGCCTCGGCCACTTCGGGATAACCCTCGCGGTCGGCCTGGCGCGACATGGCCAGATACATGCCCACCTCGCTGCACTCGCCGTTGAAGTGGTCTTTGAGACCTTGCAGAATTTCGGGATCCACGCCACGGGCCACGCCCAGCACGTGCTCGGCCACAAAGTTCAGACTTTCTTCTTCCTTGAGCTCTTTGAATTTAGATGCGGGTACCTTGCACTGCGGGCATTTTTCGGGGGGTTCCGGTCCTTCGTGCACATAACCACACACGGTGCATATCCATTTCTTTGCCATAATAAAGTAAGTTTAAATTGTGAATAAAAAGTTATTAGTGATTTGATGGCAAAGTTACAATAAAAAATGTGCGTATGCTAATTTGTGAACCGCTTTTCACATCATTTACGAAAAAATCCTGCCACGCCGTGGGGGCGGGCAGGATTTTTTAAGTGATTAAAACGGGTGCGGATTAGCCGTTGTGCTTCTTCATGACCTTGATCAGGTCGATCACCTTGTGGCTGTAACCGATCTCGTTGTCATACCAGCTGACCACCTTCACAAACTTGTCGGTCAGGTAAACACCGGCGTTGGCATCGAAGATGCTTGTGCGAGGATCGCCCAGGAAGTCGCTCGACACCACTGCGTCTTCGGTGTAGCCCAGGATGCCCTTGAGCTCGCCTTCAGCAGCCTTCTTCATGGCGTTGCAGATGTCTTCCTTGGTGGCGGGGTTCTTCAGGTTCACGGTGAGGTCCACAACCGACACGTCGAGGGTGGGAACGCGCATCGAGATACCGGTGAGCTTGCCATTCAGTTCGGGAATCACTTTGCCCACAGCCTTGGCGGCGCCAGTGCTAGAGGGGATAATGTTGCCCGAAGCGGCACGTCCGCCGCGCCAGTCCTTCATCGAGGGACCGTCAACGGTCTTCTGCGTAGCGGTAGTAGAGTGCACAGTAGTCATCAAGCCATTCTCAATGCCGAAAGCGTCGTTGAGCACCTTGGCGATGGGAGCGAGGCAGTTGGTGGTGCAAGAAGCGTTAGAAACGATAGTCTCACCAGCATACTTGTCGGTATTCACGCCGCACACAAACATGGGAGCCTGACGACCGTCTTCACCAGCCTTGCTGGGAGCCGACAGCACCACATACTTGGCGCCAGCTTGCAGATGCTTCTCGGCCTTGTCCATAGCCAGGAACAAACCGGTGGATTCCACCACATATTCAGCACCCACTTCGTCCCACTTCAGGTTGGCGGGATCTTTCTCGGCGGTCACGCGGATGGGGTTGCCGTTGACGATGAGCTGACTCTTCTCCACATCGGCCTCGATGGTGCCATTGAACTGGCCGTGCATCGTGTCGTACTTGAGCATGTAAGCCATGTAGTCAACAGGCAGCAAGTCGTTGATACCAACCACCACTACGTCATTCACATTGTTCTCCTCGAAAGTTGAGCGGAACACGAAACGGCCGATACGGCCGAAACCGTTAATACCGATTTTAATTTTTGCCATAATACAATTTTATTAAAATAAATTTAGTGAAAAATATCCTCGTTTAGTTCTTTTTTGTAATTTTGCAGCAAATCTGCAACTAATAGGCTTTCCCTTACCTATTGCGCTGCAAAAGTAATGAATTTTTTTTGGATATGGTTAACCCAAACTCCAAAATAGCTGAAAAACTTGTTCAATTAAGAATGTTTAATAGTTAAACTTCTTCATGCTTTGCAGGCCAATGAGCGGGGAAATCCTTGATGGAGTCGCACAAGTGATTAATAACTAACATATTAATTTTAATTGTAAAATTATGGGTTTTGTAAAAGAATTTAAGGAGTTTGCCATGAAGGGCAACGTGATGGACATGGCTGTCGGTGTGATCATCGGCGGTGCTTTCGGCAAGATTGTCACCTCGCTGGTCGAGGATGTGCTCATGCCGGTCATCAGTCTCGCCACCGGTGGCGTGGATTTCACCAACATGTTTGTTACCTTCGGTAAAGTGCCCGAAGGCGTGGCCCAAAACTATGCCGCCCTCAAGGAGGCTGGCGTGTCGATGTTTGCCTATGGTGCTTTCATCCAGAACATTATCGACTTCCTCATCATCGCTCTGTGCATCTTCCTGATGATCAAGGGCATGAACAAGCTCACCAAGAAGAAAGCTGAGGAACCTGCCGAGGAACCCGAACCCAGTGCAGAAGAGAAGCTGCTGGGCGAAATCCGCGACCTGCTCAAGGAGAAGAAATAATCCTGCTTGCAGCTGCCCTAAAGTGCGTGAATGGTGCATTATCATTCACGCATTTTTCATGAAAATCGAGGGCAAAACAAAAATATTTGCCCTCAAACGCTTGGTGGTAACGATTTTTTTTGTAATTTTGCGGCGCAATTCGAGGCCACCGTGCTTCGGTTGACAAGGATTGTCCTATAGTGTAATGGTAACACAACGGTTTTTGGTGCCGCATTTCCTGGTTCGAGTCCGGGTAGGACAACCAACACGCAGAGTGCTGTAAATCACGATTTACGGCACTCTGTTTTTTTGATTCAGTCAATAATGTCGTGGAGGCTGTCGGAAAATTCTGGGTTATGACTGAACGTGGGAGGTGCAAGATTGCTTGTCAAAATCGACAGGTTTATTCCTGTTGTCTTATAAACCTCTCTTTTCTCTCCTCAATCACTAGCTTGTAGCTCCGCTTCATCTTGTCGTTTAAGAAAGAGCGATTGATGAGCGCATACGTTTCTTGCGGAATATCCATGAACTTGTCGAGAACCATATCAGCACGCTTTTTCGGCAAGCCAATCCTTTCGGCAAACCGTTCAAAGTCTAGCCTGCACGGATGGCCGGTCCTTTCGTACACATCACTCTTCTCAATGCTGGGTGATAGTCCATCCTTTAAACCCAAATCACTTCCACTTTGAATATGAACGCATGTGTTGATCA
>JAFVCX010000099.1 GCA_017478855.1 Muribaculaceae bacterium
CTGGCAACTGAAAATAGCATTTGTTGCGTTTTGTATTTTTTAGGATATTTTTGTTTCATCTTTGTTACGTAAAGACTTCTAATTAAACTATCATCATTGATTATTAGCGAGTTACGAGAGCGTACAAACCTTTTTCCTTGAGCCATTTCTCCACACGGTCTTTGCCCTCGCGCACGTCGTGGCCATACATAGAGAACTCGCCTGTGACGGTGGCCTCAGGATAAGCCTTTTTCAGGTCGGCCACACAACGGCCAAGACCACTGCCCTCATGGGTGGTAAACGGTATAAGAGTCTTGCCATTGAGGTCATATTTCGAGTAGAACGTGAACATGACCTGTGGCCATGTGCCCCACCAAACGGGACCTCCCACAAAGAGGGTGTCATATTGGTCAAGATTGGCAAGTTCACCTTCAAATTCAGGCAGTTCACCCTTCTGTTGCTCCTCTTTGGCGAGGTCGCACAGCGGGCCATAAGCCATGCCATCATATTTCGAAGTTTTAATCTCAAATTGGTCGGCACCCGTCAGTTCCGAAATATAATCGGCCACAATTTTTGTGTTGCCCACCTTGACGTTGCCCACCGAGTAATTGTCACCCGCATGGGAGAAGAACACCACAAGGAGTTTCCCCTCATTGCCCTCCAATGGGCGATTGGGTTGCGTTGCCACCTGTCCTTCCTGCGCTGCGGAGAAGTCGGGTGCGGCTTTGCTCTGTTTTGTTCCGCAGCACACCGTCAGCACCATCAGGGCAACCACGGCCATTATCCATTTTGCTGTTTTCATATTCGTTGTTTTATGTGATTATACTAAATGAGCTATTTTTTGCGCTTCGCGATCGGCATTCTGCGCCTCGGCACCGTGAATGGGTGTTCCCTCTAAAACTTCGGCTCCCGGGCAGAGCTTTTTGATAAACCGCACCGACGACCCCATGCCGCTGCCCTCATTGGTGCAGAAAGGAATGATGCGTTTTCCCGTAAAATCATACGATTCCAAAAAGGTGTAGCACACCATGGGCATCGTTCCCCACCAGTTAGGATAGCCCAAAATGATGGTATCGTATTCGTCGATATCTGCCAACGGGTTTTTCACTTCAGGGCGAGCTTGGTCGCGCAACTCCTGCTTGGCTTCCTCAATGCACACCATATAGTCTTTTGAATACTCATAGGTTGTGTCGATCTGAAACACATCGGCATCGGGCAGCAGAGCCTTGATTTTCGCGGCCACCACCTCAGTGTTGCCCAGTTTCAGGTTTTTGATGCTTCCGTTCACGTAATTCTCGCCACGGCGAGAATAATATGCAATCAATGTTTTGGCCATCGTTTTGTCTTTTTTATGCCATTGGGAGAAATGCCGACCACTCGAAATACTGCTCACGCTCGGCGATCCACCAGCGGCCATCAATTTTCACATATTTGTCAAAATAACGCACTGCGTGCACTGTGAGCTTGTCCTTGCCATCTTCTTCATTCACAAGTGTGGCGAGTGCATAGCAAGTTCCTGTGGCATGAGTTTCGTCCACAAAGTCCACATTTTGCTGGCCGTTCATGTGAAACGACACTTTGGCGGCGCCAAAGGCCTTGTACTGGCGAATCATGTCGTGCACGTCGGTGGCCTGCATGCCCAATTTACCGCCAAAATACACATTCAGTTTAATGTCGGGGCGGAAAATTTCCACATAGCAATCCTGATTATTCTTATCGCTCTCTGTTGCGTAGAAGTCTACTAAAGCCTTCAACTCCATACGGTCTTGTATTCTGAAATCCATCATTTGAGTATTGTTTTTATATTCGTTGAGTTTCACGTTACAAAGGAACTACAATCCCCCGGAATTGTTTTTACACAAATTTCGGGGGATTTTACCAAATTTGAACTATTCGTCCGACTATTCCCTAAGTTCGCTCGGTTTGGCTCCCAAATTTTTCTGCACATAACGGCTGAAGTGAGCCGGCGATGAGAAACCAAACATATCGGCAATATCGGTAAACGACAAGCGGCGGTTGCGCAGCAGGCGGCTGATTTCAAGCGACGTATAACGCGTGATCCAGTAGGCGGCGGGCAAGCCACTCACTTTTTTCGACACCTCAGAAAGATATTTCGTGGTGACACAAAGTTTATCGGCATAGTAACCTATATCGCGATTATGGCGATAGTCGCCGCGCTCCAGCATGTCCACAAATTGCTCCATCAACTGGTGATTTTGCGAGCTGATTTTGTCCTCACCATATAGTTTGGCGTGAAAATCAAAAAAATCGATAATCATACACTCCACTGCATTGATAAGCGCGTCGCGACGAAAACAATGGTCAGAATCTGCAAGCCGGCGTTTGATGGCCTCAAAGTTCTGCCGGCAAACCGTTTGCTGGGCAGGATTCAACCGCATGATGGGGTTTTCAAAGAGGGCCAGATGGCCTCGCATGCCATAATTGCTCGCCGGGGTGGAGATTTCAATGAATTGCTGCGTCACATAGATGACAATCACGTTAAAATCCTCGCTTTCATGAAGGTTCTTCACCAAATCGCCGCGCCGAGGAATGATTAAGCAGTCACCGGCCTCAAAGCGAAAGGTTTTGCCATTGCGGTCGAATGTGCAAAATCCCCCGCTGCAATAAGCGTGGCACAGATAATCGGCAAAGCATGGGTCACCAACGTGCCGAAGGGTATCATCTATAATAATGTGTTGAATGGCATCCATAAATTTTCATTCACATAGGCGCAAGGACGGGTTTCATTTAACTTCGGCCAACGCTCCCGTTTCAGAGTCAATGATGAATCCACGCACCACAATATCTTTCGGGACAAGCGGGTGAGTCTTAATGTTTGCCACCGTTTTGCGAACCGATTCCGGCGTGTCCTTAAAGCCCTCTAACCAAGCCGTCAAGTCAATGCCGCATTTGCGAATGGTATTTAACGTGTCTTCTGCCACCCCACGCGCAATCATTTCCTCATGAAAGTGGTCGTAGCTCATGTGGCAGGCACCGCAATTGCTGTGTGCCACCACCATTATTTCTTTCACTCCCAGCTCATAGATGCCCACAATGAGGCTGCGCATGGCCGAATCAAAGGCCGAGATGACCAAGCCGCCCGCATTCTTTATGATTTTTGCGTCACCGTTCTTCAGGCCGAGGGCAGCTGGAAGCAGTTCGGTCAGCCGCGTGTCCATGCACGAGAGCACGGCCAGTTTTTTGTTGGGAAACTTGTCGGTCAAATATTTTTCATAGCCTTTTTGCGCCACAAAAGTTTTATTATATGTTATAATCTGGTCAATCATAGGTTTTCTTATTTTGCCTTGACGGCGTCCTCGTCATCGGTTTCGGTGGTCACAGGCATGTTTGCCGCGTTCCATGCAAGAATGCCGCCTTTCAGGTTCACCACCTGATAACCCGCCGACGCAAGTCGGGTCGCCGCCGTGGCCGACCGTTTTCCGCTTCGACAATACACGGCAATCGTTTTGTCTTTCGGCAGAGCTGACTGCGCTTTCTCCATGAAATCATCTTGCTTCACATCGATGTTGATGGCATTTTCAAGGTGCCCCTCTCCGAATTCATCGGCAGTCCTCACATCAAGCACAATCACGTTCGATTGTGCCAGCAGCCCGGCAAAGCCATCCACATCCGCATTTTCATAATTTTGCTGGCAGCACGCCGATGTCAGTCCCAACGTTGCCAGTAAACACGTCAATATCTTTTTCATTTTCTCTCGTTTTTTTGTTCATTCCATCACCTCTATATAAAAGCTGAACGGGCGAAAACCATCATTGCAGCTAATCATGGCACTCATGGGATTTTGCATCCAGCCGTCATAAAAGTTGCCTTCACCTTTGGCCAGCGATTCCACAAACTCACGCATCGACTGCCACGCTGCCGGGCACAGACCTTGAGGGCATTGCCCGTTGGCCGCCACCCACTGCTGCCCCTCCCTCACATCACAGGCGTGCTCAATGGGATTCTCAAATCTCTCCATCAAGTCGTGATAAACCGTTTGGCGCATGGCCGTAATCCGCACCTTCTTCATCGGCAAGCACTGTTTTTTTATTTGCTCTGCTTAAACAGCCAGTCGCGCACAGCGGCTATCTTATAACCATAGTCAAAAGAAGCCATGTGCTCCATGGCGCGGCCGGTTTCGGGCAGCACGCTGCCGGTTTCCCACCGAATGAAGTTGATGGTGCCGCCACGCGCAATAAGTTCTTGGGCCAACCGTTCTTGTTCGGCTTGCGGCAACTTGGCGCTCCACGAGGCCGAGTCGACCTGCACATGCTGCTCCGCCAGCACTTGGGCCAAGCTGTTCATCCCTCCCGACGCTTTTTGGTCACCGCCGGCCACGATGTAGAAAAATTTCTTCTGCCCGAAGTCTTTCATTTTCGAAGTGTCCCACTGGCTGCTCACAAAGAGCGATGCCGCAAACACATCGGGGTGAGTGATGTTGAAATAAAACGACATCATGCCGCCCATCGACTGGCCGGTGGTGTAAAGGCGGTTGGTGTCCACCTTATATTTCTTGCAAACGGCTTGCAGCAATCGAATGGTCATCTCCACCTCATCGGTCGCGCTCCAATCGTCTTGCACAGCCCAATCGGTGTATTGCGGCACCAGCACAAACGACGGGTGCTCTTTTTGATCTCTGTCTGACGCAAACTCCAGTGCCCCATAACCCTGCGTGAGCGGAGCGGTCACTTCCTTGCCCACTGTGCTGGCATCGGCCATAAACAGCACCAGCGGATAACTCTTCGTGCCGTCATATCCGGTGGGAATGAGCAGATTATATTCCATCATCTTGCCCGTCGCTTCGTCCTCAAAGGTGAATTGTTCAAACTTTTGCAGCGTTTCTTCTTTCAGCGCCACAAATGCCGAGTCGGCATCTTTATCGATTCCCATGCCGCCGCCACGACGCATGCCTGCGGCATCTCCCTTTTGGCTTTGAACACAAGCGGTGAAACCCATCAGGCTCACCAAAATCATTAATAATGTCTTTTTCATATCGTCTGAAGTTTTTTGTTTTTTTTGATGACCATAGGCCGGCCATCATTTCTTTTTTTGGTCTACTGAATGCTTGGCCTTTGCACCCATAGTGCCACAAATATACACATTTTTCAAATCGTTCACGACAAAAAAATGACATTTTCCGCTAAATTAACAATCTCTGCCACACAGCGCATTTCTCTCTGGCAGAGAGCATCGTGCAGCCGGATGAGGTGGTTTTTCTTCAAATAAAATTGGCGTGCCACGCAACTTTTAGGCCCAATGTGTGGATCGTGACCAAAGGCGACCGGCAAAATGCCACGCTCACACGAGCCACGGTCGGCACCTACGTCGGGCTGACCAAAACGTTTTTTGCCGACCGACTGTCGGTGCAGGTGGCCGGCGACAATCTCTTGAGCAGGAACACGTCAATGTGCGCTACGGCACTCGCTCGCTCTTCCGGAAAACCCGTCATGACTCCCGCGAGTTCAAGCTCACCGTGCGCTACAAGTTCAACCCCGCCAGCGACAAGTGGCGCGGCTCAGGTGCCGGCAACGCCGAAAAAGCCCGCTTCTAATCCCCATCCCCTAATGGCGGCTCTCCGAGCCTGCCGGTGGAGAACACCACTATGGTAGGCTCGGAGGTCGAAACGCATGGGGGAATACCACCCCGGATGGCAGGCTCGGAGAGCCGCCATTTCATGTTAAGCCCCATGCAAGGCCCTGCGGGCCGCAGCTTGGGGATGGTGGTGGGGGTTACCTGATGGCCTTGGTGGTGGTCACGGTACCGTCGGTGTGGCGCGTAACCACGATGTTCACGCCGCTCCACGGCGTAGCACTCACCTGACCCGCCACGTTCACATAACGCACGCTCTGCACGCCGGCCTGTGCCGTGACGGCCACCACGCCGGTGACGATGCTCTCACTCAGGTCGAGCGGATACACCAACCAGTCGCCGGCCGCCTGCGCGCGCCGCGCGGCCTGTGTGCCGGCACTCTGCGCCGCCTTGGTCACAAGCCCGTGGAACACATAGCCCCGGCCCGCCTCAAGGCTCTGCTCGCCGCCCTCGTTGTAGCGCTGGTCAATGCCGAAGCCGCCCTGCAATCGCTTGCCGTTCACCGTGCCGTCGGCACTCGGTGTGGGCGCGGCAAAGCGCGCGCCGTCCCATGCGCTCCAAGTGATCTCGCCCATCTCCCACGGACGCGGCTGCACGAAGAAGTAGGTCTTGCCGTCGGCCTCGCTGGCCTGCGTGCCGCCAAAGGAGGCCGCCACAAAGGTATTCACATCGTCCTCGCGGCTCACGTCGGCATCGGTGCCGGTCGTGTCGATGGGCCGCACCGTGTAGGCTGCCTCCTCACCGGCCGTGGGGCGTGAGGTGAGCAGCAGGGTGGGGTTAATGGCATCGGTGTAGCGCCCGCGCACGTCGGTGAGCCTTGTGCCGCGGTATCCGCTGGCAAGCGACTGCGTGCCGCACAGGCGGTCGGTGCCCAGCTGCGCCTTGTCGAGGCGCACCCAGTTGCTGTGGTCGTAGTCGGCGGCATCGGCAAACTTGCTCCGCTGCCCGAGGAACTCACTGCCCATACAGTCCACCTGCTCGGCATCGCCTTTGAGCTGCTGGGCCGCGCCGTTGTTGTCCTTGGCGATGATGAACTCCTCGTTCTCATACACCGCCGTCAACTCATCGGTGATGGCATAATTGGAGTCCTTTTCTCCTTCGCTCACCAGTTGTGCCAGCGTCATCTCTTGGATAGTGGCAAAAGTGTAGGTAGCCTCGGCCACGTCGGTATATACGCCGTGAATGCCACCCGCAGTTTTCACGGTGCATGTTTCGCTCACTGTGAAAGGCTCGGTGTAGACCTTGCGTGTGGCCGAAGTCTTGGGGTCGGTGCCATCGGTGGTGTAATAGATGGTAGCTTTTTCGGTGTTTTCGGCCAGTGTTACGGTCACCTCGCTGTCGTAGGTGCCGGAGGCCGGCTCAATATACATGTAGCCCGGGCGCGGGTGCAACGCCACCTCGGTGACGTTCTCATCCACTTTCAAATAGCCCATGTTGCCGTCGGGGGCCGTCACAGCCTCGCCGCCAAACCCGATTGTGCCGTCGCTCAACTTGGTGAGCGCGAGATATTTCTCAGTTTCGCTCACTGCAGCAGGCTTCATATAGTAGCTCTTGTGCTGATATGATACATTTTCTGAAACTGTAGAGTACATTTCTGTTCCCAACATGGCTTCAGTAGTATTTGCCAACAGATTCTCAGTCAACACATCTGTCGGCATGAAGGTGGGCAACAAAATGAGGTCATCGGTCTTTTTCCATTCAAGCAGGGCACATTGTCCTTTAGATATTACTGACGATGTGATTTTTTGAAGATTGGCCGCACCATTAGTGGTGCCTGTTATTGCGTAGGCAGCTACTTTAGATTTGTCATATTTCACATTGAATGGCTCTCGAATAACCGTATAGTAATGCCCATCGGCATCCTCAATGCATTTTGATTTTTCGACTGAGAAGTAGTTTTGTTTGGTGGTGAAATCTTCATCAAAAGGAACCAAATCCCATTTTTGCGGTTCGGTGGTATCATTGGGACCCTTTGTGATGCAAAATTTTCCGGCACTCTCATAGAAATATACATTGCCAAGATTCATTTTCGTACCTGACGTTATGGCCATTTCCAAAGTAAGGCTCACATTGGTTTGCTTTTGCGTGTCATTATAGTCGGGCAGATTGACATATAGTCCCGTTAAATCTGCACGACTCACGCCCAAAACACCATTATAATGAAAAGGCCCGGTAGTAATATCATAGAAGCTGGTGCCTTGCGTCAGCAAATTATGTTTTACACCGCTCTGAAACTTTGTTTGAATGATAGAACCGGGGCGCGTGATAGCAGTTGACGAATTCACCATGCGCATATCTCGCTGCAATTGATTCTGCGCTTGAGTAAAAATATTGTTGTAAGCATTTTTTTCTTTGTCGGTTGCATCGTCTTTTAGCACATAGATGCCATTTTTTTGAGTAATTGCACCATATAATACTGACCCGGAACTCACCAACGCACGATAGCTAAAGTAATCGTTAAAAACATCAAGAAAGTTGCCTGTTTCACTATTACGGAATCGATAATAGGTGTCCGGCAAACTTTTGCGCTTTATACTTGCCCAATACACACCCGTATTGTCCTCGGTGATTTGGAATGAGTATTCGCGAGAGGTACTCACGATTTCCCCATTCAAAGCCCAGCCTGAAAACTCATAATTATTGTTATCAGTTATGGTAGCACTAATTTTGACATTATCGCCTATGTTGTTTTCTTCTTTGTCGATTTTGACGGTACATATCGATGGACTGGCTGAGTTCACAGTGACCATCGTCGTGAAGAAGTTTGCGTAGAGCGTTGCTTGTGTTGGGCTGTCCTCAGTTTTGGATGAGGCTGATAGACTATAGGAATAAGGATTCTCTGTGGATTTGATGGTTTCGTTGCCGTTGACATCTTTGGTTACCCAATTTTTGAATTTGTAGTCGCCCGAGGGTTTAGCATATAAATAGAAAGAGATATTTTCAGAAGAACTGGTTGACGACGCATTGCCAGTAGCCTCAGATTTAAACAAATAAGAACTTTCGCTGATGCTGGATTGTTGTGAAGCCGCTACATACACTTTTCCTTGACCTGTGCCCACTTGAGCTGTTACCTTTCCATAGTATGTAGCAGAGCTACTATTTCCGAGGGCGTAAAGGTTACCGATGGTCAGGAATATACCTATATATATGTATCGTAAGTAGGTGATTTTGAAACGCATAATGGGTTGGTTTTTGGTTCTGCCTGTGGTGGGTGTGGCACGCTGCGCGCGGTGCCCACGCACCCATCCTAATATCGCGCAAATATACGAAATATTTGGCATCCACCCACAAAGCTGCCCCGTTTTTTCAATATTCCCCGCCGGAATCGCAGCGAAATCGCGGCCGCAACACACCAAATCGGCAGGCACAAGGATGATATGGGTTAACAATGAAAGGATGCGTGAGGTGTCATAGGGCGGCGAAGTGAAATCGAAGCGAGGCGGCACCATTGGCCGCGGGTTGCGGACACAGAAAAAGGGGAGGGTGACCTCCGCCTCTCCGGCGC
>JAFVCX010000100.1 GCA_017478855.1 Muribaculaceae bacterium
TGCACGAGGGCGCACGAGAGGGCCAGCTTCTGTTTCATGCCGCCCGACAAGGCTCCGGCCTTGCGGGGGGCAAACGGCTCAATCTGCCGGTAGATGGCCTTGATGCTGTCGTAGCCCCGCTCCACGGTGGTGCCAAAGAGGGTGGCGAAGAACTGGAGGTTTTCGGCCACCGTCAGGTCTTGATAGAGCGAGAAGCGGCCGGGCATGTAGCCCACGCGGCTGCGGATGGCCATCATTTGCTTCACCACATCATAGCCGTCGAGGGTGGCTGTGCCGGCATCGGGCAGCAGCAGCGTGGCAAGAATGCGAAAGAGTGAGGTCTTGCCCGCGCCATCAGGGCCAATCAGGCCAAAGAGCTGCCCGGGCTGCACCGCAAACGTCACATCGCTTAACGCCTGCACCGAGCCATAACGCTTGGCGATGCCACTCACCTGAATGGCCGGTGCGGTGTCAGAACTTAACTTCGCCATACATGCCTATTTTCAGGTAACCATCGTTGGGTACAGCAATTTTCACCGCATACACCAAGTCGGCACGCTCATCGTCGGTCAAAATCGTTTTGGGCGTGAACTCGGCTCGCGAAGAGATCCAAGTGATTGTGCCCTGATAGGTTTTCTTCTGGCCTGCGCCATAATCGGCCATCACCTGCACGGACTGCCCTATTTTCACTTCTTTGAGCTGTGCCGAGGTGAGATAGGCCCGTATGAGCATGTGCTGCGTGTCGGCCATTTTGAAAAGGGGCTTGCCGGCGGTGACAAACTCGCCACGCTCCACATATTTCTCGAGCACGGTGCCGGTGAGCGGTGCCGCGATGTGGCACTTGTCGATTTGGTCGAGCAGCTGGTCGATTTGCGTGTCGGTGGCCACGGCCTGCGTGTCGAGCGTGCGAGTTTGGGTGTTGAGTGCCGAGAGTTGCGCGTCAAGCTGTTTTTGCAGCACCTGCACTTGGCTGGTGGCATCGTCGAGCGTCTTGCTCGGAGCGGCTCCGTCGTTCACCAGCTCACGGTAGCGGCGTTGCTCCAGTTGGGCTTTGGCCAGCTGCTGTCGTGTGGCGGCAATTTGTGCCTGAATATCGGGTTTCTGGGCCGAGAGAACCCGCTTGCCGGCTTGCAGCTGGCGAATTTTCAGTGCAAACTGGGTGGTGTCAACCAGTGCCACCTCGGTGCCGGCGGTCAGTTCGGTACCTTCCTCGGCATTCAGGGTCATCAGTTGGCCGGTCTGTTCGGCATAGACGGTGGTTTCAGTGGCCTCAAAGGTGCCGGTAGCATCATAGGCTTTCTCGGTTTTGTTGCAAGCCGCGAGGGCGAGCGTTGCCAGTGCGAATATCTTGATAGATTTCATATTATTAAGGTGTGAAATGTTATATTAGTGGTTAACGGTGTTGTTGCGGTCATACATCTTGCGCAGCATCTCCATCTCGTGCAGCGACCGCTGAATGCGTGCCGTGTTCTCGGCATTGATTTCTTTCACTAGGTCGTTCACGTCGATGATGCCGTGGGCCAGCTTCGACTCGGCCGCTTTGCGCACTTGGGTGCGCAGCTCAATGATTTGGTCGTCGTCGGCAAGGAGAGCGCGATAACGCACGATGTCCTGCTCCTGCTCGGTGAGCTGCAAGCGGTTATTGAAGAGGAACACGTCGCGCGCGTTGAGGGTGGCATCGCGCTGCAGTTGCAGCTTGGCCTTGTCGTTGCGGCGCGTGTACAGGGCACCTATGTTCCATGCCACTCGCGCTCCCACAAGTCCTCCCAGCGAGAGGTTGTAGTGCTTCATGTCGTGAAACATGTTGTAGCCCGGATAGCCATAGAAACCCTGCGCAAAGAGGCTCACCGTGGGCTTGAGCTGGGCATCGAGGGCGCGTTCCTGCGCGTCGGCCAAGCGCAGCTGGGTGTCGAATAGGCGCAGCTCGGGGCGAAGGTTGGTATCGGGCATATCGGGCACAGGCGGTTTTTGCAGCTGGCTAATCTCTATGCCGCACAGCAAGGCCAGCATGCGCACCACGGTGGCGCGTTGCGTCGTCACATCGGTGCGTTGCTGCTGGGCGGCGATGCGCTCGGCCTTCACCGAGTTGAAATCGCTTTGCGCGGCCGTGCCGTGTTTAAGCATGGACTGCAATTTATTCTCGCTGGAGGCCAGCAGCTTGATGCGGTCGTCCACCAGCGCAAGCTGTTCATCGAGGAGCAAGCCCGCGAAATACAGCTGGTTCACCCGCTGGTGCAGCTCATACAGCTCCACATCGGTCTGCGCGGCCTGCACCTGTCCCTGCAAACTCGCCACCTCTTTGCCGGCACCTATGCGGTGGCCGTCGATGACGGTTTGCACCACATCCACACCTATTTTATATTGATCTTTTTTCAACCCTTTTGTCTGATAGCCGTTCTGGCGCATCAGTTGGGTCAAGGCATCGGGCAACTTGGCCACATCGCTTTGCAGGGTGGCCTGTGCGGTGGCGGTGACTTGGGGCAACCATTGCTTGGCAAGGTTCTCCACAGTGAGTGCGGTGGTCTGCTCAATCAGCCCATATTGCTTCACGAGCGGATAGTGGGCCACCGCTGCCTCGCGGCACTCGGCCAGCGACTGCGGCATGGCATGCAATGATGCCCAGAGGAATAGCACTAAAACAATCTGTTTCATGTCGTGTGTGTGAATAGTTTCGTGTTGGTTTACGGCGGCAAAATTAGCACGCCGGCCACAGCCACGCGTTATCTATGCCAATGGAATAATGCTCCATTCGTAAGATTTTTTCTTATTTTGGCATAAATCAAGTATAAAATATTATCTTTGCGGTTGATTTAAGGCTATGAATTGAACAAAAAAGCAATCATTATGAGCAAGGTTGAACTCATCGATTATGAAATGATGAACCGGCTGATGGGCCCTCAGGTGGCCTCCTTTCGCAAGCACATCATCATGAACAAGAGTTATGCGGTGGTGCGGGACGCACCTTCTGTATTCCACTTGCTGCTCAAACGAGGCGAGCCGCTGCGTGTGGACGACCACCGCATGGGACTGGTGCTCAAGGGACATGTGCGCTCCACAATCAATCTGATGGAACGCCAGCTCAGTGCCGGCACCATTGCCTATGTGTCGCCCGGCAGCATCGTGCATCCGCTGGCCGTGAGCGACGATTTCGAGATGACGGGATTTGCCTTGCTCGACAATTCCATTCTCATTGATGCCGTGGGCAGCATTCCATCGCTCATGCCGGGCAGCACCAGTGATTTTCAGCTGCCCGTGGACGAGGCGAGCCAAGCGGTGGCAAAAAGCCTCTTTGACGCGCTGTGGAACGCCGCGCAGTTTCATGCCAGCAACAAAGTGATAGGTTGTCAAATGGCCGCCATCATGCACCTGTTCAAACAGTTGCATGCGCTGCACGAGGGAGCGGCCGATGGTTTTCAAACACACGAGCGACAAGTCTTTGCCAAGTTCATCGCCCTCGTCAATGAGCATCATCGCCAGCACCACACCATCGACTTTTATGCCTCTCGCCTGTGCCTCACCGAGCGTTATTTGGGCACGCTCGTGAGGCAAGCCAGCGATGTGACGGCCAAGCAGTGGATTGACCGTGCCCTCGTCACCACCGCAAAGGTGATGCTGCGCTACAGCGACCTGACGGTGGCGCAAATCGCCTATGAGCTGAATTTTCCCAATCCGTCGTTTTTCTCCAAGTTTTTCCTCCGCCTCACTGGCCTCACTCCGGCCGCCTACCGCAAAAAATAGCCTGCGGGCGTTACTCCCCGAGCAGAAATGCAGCAGCCAACCCTCAAAACAAACTGAGCGGTTTTTGCTCAATGCGCTCACGGGCGCGAGCGAGGCGATCCTCATTCACGTCGATGCCTATCGAGCGACGGTCGAGGTCGTAAGCCACCTTGCAGGTGGTGCCGGTGCCACAATAGGGGTCAAGCACAAGGCCGTCGGGCTGGCTGGTGGTGACTATGGGCAGGCGGCACAACAATTCAGGGCTCACTCGATAGCGGTCGATGCCGCTCTTCTCGGTGTCGATTTGCCACACATCGCCGGGCATGAGATCCGGCTCGGCGACCTGCGCAGCCTTGCGGCCCGTGCGGGTGCGCTCTTGGCTGCGGTCGTAGGTGCGGCGCAAGGCGTTGTCGTCGAAGTAGAAGTCTTTGCTCTTCACAAAGTGAAACATGAACTCATGCACATTGCGCAGGTGGTCGGGGGCATTCTCAAAATTGCCTTGCAGCTTGTTCCACACCACATCGTTGCGCAGAATCCAGCCTTGCAAATCCATCATCTTGATGGCGATGCGCCACGGCAAGGCTTGCAACGAGCGATTCTCGTAGGCATCGCCCACGTTGAGCCACAGCGAGCCCCACGGTTTGAGCACACGTTTCACCTCGGCCATGACGCGCAGCACGCCGTCGATGAAGTCGCCCATGTCTTTCTCGGCTATGCTCTCGGTGCGATAGGAACGCAGGCTCCAATAGGGCGGCGTGGTGACCACCACATCCACGCTCTCGTCGGGGATGCCTTGCATCACGAGGCGAGCGTCGCCGTGGAAAAAGAGCGGTGTGCGATAGTATTCATAGGCATCGAGCAGCGTGCGCTGCGAGGGGCCAAGCTCAGGAGCCTTGATGAGTGTGGGGTCCACTTCGGGCCGCGTCGGGGCAGCCACCGGTGCCGGAGCGGGTGCCGGTTCGGCGGCAACTTGGGCTTCTTTGTTGAGCGTGTCGCGCAACAGCTGCGCGGCGCGGCCACTCATCGTGTCGTGACCTATGGCATTCATGGCTTCCTCGGCCAGCCACAGAGCCACCAACTCGCCGGCATCCACGCCAAAGATGCGTGCCAGCTTCAATACCTGCTCGCGTTTGGGGCGGCGACCGCCGTGTTCAAAGCGGCTATACATGGGCACATCCACCCCGATGGCAGCGGCCAGCTTGCGCTGGTTTTTCTTCTGCTCGCGGCGCAATGTCCTGATTCGTTCTGAGAAAAGCATAATGATAAATGGTGTGATTAGGTTTGTAGATGCGCAACAAAGTTAGCGGTTTCTTCTCGGAAACGCAACTATTTTAGCACTTTTTTGTCGAAATTTGACAAAAAAATCATTTGATTTTTGGCACGGGCAAATCCTCGGCCGGTCGGTGCGATTTAGAGGGAGATTGGGCGCGTTTGGAACCACTGCGGGGTGAAGTGGCCTTTTTGGCGGCACGTTTTTGCTTGGCGGCTTCGCGTTTTTCCTGCTTGAGCCGTGCCTGCCGTTCCTCCACGGCGCGCAACGAGTCGGCCTGCACGGCAAACCGCTGCGCCTCGCGCAGCTCGCCGGCGGTGGCCTCGCGCGGGCGAGCTGCCGCCCACCACAGCACACCCACGGCCACAAAGCACACCACGAGCAAAGCCACCACGCCGCGTCGCTCGTGCCGGCTCATCTCAAGAAATCGCCCCACTCCACTCATGGCAGCGCGCCGCAATGAAAATCAATGAAAATAGCTGTTGTGACGACGATGGTGATGGCGGTGCTTGCGCGAGTGCACGAATGTGCGCCTGAACATGTGCACGCCCCACAACCGCATGAACAGGAAGCCCATAAAAGCCCCTATGCAATTGGCAATGATATCGTTCACATCAAACTCGCGCTGCCCGTCGGTGATGGCAAGCTGCAGCACTTCGAGCACCAGCCCCAGCACCATGGACGCGCACATGAGCATCAACTCAAAGCTGATGCGCGTGTGGTGCGGATTTTTGTAGCGGGCATAGTCGAGCACAAACACACATGTGGCCACAAAATACATCAAATCATGCGCCACCTTATCGGCATGTTTGAAGGTGAGCATGCCGCTGCCCACGGGATGCGGCACCAGCGAGAAATAGGCAATGAGCAGAATGATCACGCCCGAGCACACGCCGATGGGTATGGCTTGAATGATTTTCTTAAACATAATATCGTAATGTAATATCTAATATCTTGAGTGCAAAATTAGTAATTTTAGTTCTAACTTATGTTATAAAATCGGTTGAATTTTCATTTGGAAGGGCTTTTTTTAGGCAAATCCCCGCCATTTTGATTAACTTTGCAGAATCATGGACAAATTCATCAAGCACACCCTCACCCTGCGTTCGCGGCAAGTGGTCATCGACAGGCCGTGGGTGATGGGCATCCTCAATGTGACGCCCGATTCGTTTTATGCCGGTTGCCGCAGCACCGACGCGCAGGCCATTGCCCGACGCGTGCAGCAAATGCTGGCCGAGGGAGCCGACGTGCTCGACGTGGGCGCGTGCAGCACACGCCCGGGTTCGGAATCGGTGAGCGAGGACGAGGAGCTGGCACGGCTGCGCATGGCCTTGGCCGCGGTACGCGAGGAGGCCCCGCAGGCCGTGGTGTCGGTCGACACCTTCCGTGCCCGTGTGGCCGAGCGCTGTGTGCAAGAGTTTGGGGTGGACATCATCAACGACGTGTCGGGCGGCACACTCGACCCTCACATGGATGCCACCGTGGCACGCCTGCAAGTGCCCTACATATTGATGCACATGCGCGGAACGCCCGCCACCATGCAAAAGTTGTCAAATTATGACAACGGTGTGTGCGCCGACGTGGAGCAATGGCTCTCGCAACGGGCGCAGGTGCTGCGCGCCGCCGGCGTGCGCGACCTGATCATCGACCCCGGGTTTGGATTTGCCAAGACCTTGGAGCAAAACTACGAGCTGCTGGCCCACCTCGATCGGCTGCACGACCTCCACGCCCCGCTGCTGGTAGGCGTGTCGCGCAAATCGATGGTGTGCAAGGCGCTGGGCTGCACACCGGCCGACGCTCTCAACGGCACCACCGTGCTGCACACCGTAGCCCTGCTGCAAGGAGCGCACATCTTGCGGGTGCACGACGTGAAGGCCGCCGTGGAGGCGCGAACCATCGTGCAGCGCATCACACAAAGCTATTAAATAACGAACTTTCGACACCTCTTTTTTCATCATGGGAAGCTCATTATTCGCAATATTCGGAATCAAAGACCTGATCGACATCTTGCTGGTGGCCACGCTGCTCTACTACGTCTACCGCATGATGAAAGACTCCGGCTCGCTCAACATCTTCGTGGGCGTGCTGGCCTTTGTCATCACTTGGGTGGTGCTCTACAAAATCCTCGACATGAGGCTCATAGGCACCATCATGGACAAATTCATCGATATAGGGCTTTTCATTCTCGTGATTTTGTTTCAAGACCAAATCAAGCGGTTCCTCATCGAGCTTGGCTCACACAAGGGCTGGGGATTCATGGCAGGCATCTTTCGCCACAAGCCCACCACCGACGAGAAGAAGCGCTGGATCATGCCCGTGGTGTATGCCTGCATGAGCATGGCGCGGTCCAAGACAGGAGCACTCATCGTCATTGAGCGGCAAATGCCCCTCGACGACTATGAGCACACGGGCGATATGATTGAGGCCGACATCAACACACGCCTCATCGAGAACATCTTCTTCAAAAACAGCCCCTTGCACGACGGAGCACTGATTATTGCCGGCAACAAAATCATGAGTGCCGGCTGCATCTTGCCGGTGTCGCACGACACGTCGCTGCCGCGCTACTTGGGGCTGCGTCACCGCTCGGCTCTGGGCATCGCGCAGGCCACCGACGCGATTGCCATCGTGGTGAGCGAGGAAACGGGCAACATTTCCTATGCCCACAAGGGAGAAATTCACCTGAAGCTGTCTAGCACCGATTTGGAGCACGCCCTGTCGAACATCGAATAACCGCCCTGCGTCTTTTTCTTGGCACTATATGTTTGAGATACAGAACACACTGGTGAGCCTCGACTTGGTGGAACGCTTTTTTTGCTGCGACCTGAACACCTGCTTGGGAGCCTGCTGCATCGAGGGCGACGCCGGCGCACCGGTCACCCCCGAAGAAGTGGAGCAAATCAAGCAAATCTTGCCCGACATTTGGGACGACCTGCTGCCGCGCGCCCAAGAAGAGATTGCCGAGAATGGCGTGGCCTATCGCGACCCTGAGGGCGAGCTGGTGACCGGCATCATCGACGGCAAAAACTGCGTCTTCACCTGCTATGAGCCGGGCGGGCTATGCTCGTGTGCCATCGAGAAAGCCTATCGCGCCGGCAAGGTGAAGATTCGCAAGCCCATTTCGTGCTACCTCTATCCCGTGCGCATCAAGCAGTTTCCCACATTCACCGCCGTGAACTACGACCGCTGGAAAATCTGCAAATGCGCCGAGGTGCTGGGCCGCCGCGAGGGCCTGCGCGTGTATCAGTTCCTGCGCCAGCCGCTGGTGGAGCGATTCGGCCAAGAGTGGTACGACGAGCTTGTGGCCAACTGCGAACTCTACATCTCACAATACCTCACCGGCGAATAATCCCCACCCCACGCCCGCCTTATTAAGCAAAAAACCAAGATTTCACACAAATTAACTTTTAAGGGGGGGTGAATCGTGAAATTTTGTTTACTTTTGTGCCCTTAACACGGGCACATTGGCAGTAGATTTCAAAAATCGAGAATATTGGATAGACGCAGTGAGGTCGTTTGCATGCATCTGCGTGCTGACGACTCACGCTCCCATTCCCGGAGGAAGCAACGGCCTTAATTTCATTGGATTCTTCAACTATTATGCCACCTGCGGCGCCTCGATTCTGTTTTTCATGATTTCTGGCGCACTGATTCTTTACAAGCCCAAGCCCGCCATTCCATTCATAAAAAGGCGTTTGAGCCGAATCGTTTGCCCCATGTTTTTTTGGACAATCATCAGCCTACTTGTCGCCGTCATCCATGGCGAAATGAGCTTGGGTGAGATGGCCGTGAAAATTGCGAAGATTCCTTTAGCTCCGCAAGAGAGCACCTACTGGTTCATTTATGCTATTTTCGGAATTTATCTGTTCACACCCATCGTGGCCTCATGGCTCAACAAAGCTGGCAGGCGAGAGCTGGAATTCTATCTGTGCGTGTGGGCCATCACACTGTTGCTGCCCTACATTGCTCCACATTCTCACGCATGCGACGGCATCATAGATTTTGCGCACGGCCCTTTGTACTATTTCTACGGTTTCTTATGGTTTGCCGTGATGGGTTATTATCTGCGCAAATACGTGAATCTTCACACGCTCAAAAGGTGGCACGCAGGCATAGCTGTGCTCGTTTTGGCCCTTCCTGTCGGGTTGTATCTGTCGCCAATGGGCCATGACATTATTCACGACCGCATGACGCTTCACGCCGCATTCACCTGCTGCGTCTATTTCGTCATTCTAAAACACGCTCATTATAGTGAGCGATGGAAAAGGTATTTTTATGATTTTGCACAGCACAGTTTTGGCATCTACCTCATTCACATCTTGGTGATGCGCGGCGTTCTGTGGCCTTTGTTTGAGCCATATCACATTCATTATGCCTTGCAGATACCGCTCATTGTGGTGCTCACGGCTCTCATCAGCTATGGAATGGTCCATTTGATTTCAAAACTTCCTTTCAGCAATTATATTGTTGGATTGTGATTGCTGGCCGGGTGGCGTCAGAAGTCCTCGGTGAGAAGCTGGGCAAACAGGCGGGCGCACAGAGCCACTTTCATGGCGCAGGGGCGCGTGCGGTAGGCTTCGGGTACAGGCTGGTGGTGGGCCGGCCCATCGGCCTTTTGAAAACCTTTGAAGCCCATGATTTCGCCACACGTGGCCGAGCCATATTGCTCGATGAAGCGGGCAGTGAGCGTCTGAATGGCGCGGAAACTGCGCTGCATGGCGTGGCGGTCGGCAGGAGTTTCATTGCCCCATTCCAGTCCGGCCAGCACGGCCATGGCCAGCACCGAGCCGCACGTCATGCGTTGCAGCCCCATGCCGCCACCAAAGGCTGCGCTCATGCGCGAGGCCATTTCGGGCGTGAGGTCGTAGTGCCGGGCAAAGGCCACAAGCACGGCTTGCCCGCAGTTATAGCCCTGCAAAAACAGCTGGGCGGCGTGGCGGGCCACTTCATCGGGGTTGATGGCAGGTTTCATCGCAGCAGCAGATAAGCGGTGTAGGCCACATAGATGAGGAGGAAGCCGATGCCCTCTATGCGATCCATCTTGTGACGACCAAAAGTGAAAATTACCAGATAGGTGAGCACGGCAGCCAAAATCATCACGCCATAGTCGGCCATATTCACGTCCACAATAGCCAGCGGCTTCACCGTGGCCGAGAGGCCGAGAATGAACAAGATGTTGAACACGTTGCTGCCTATCACATTGCCCAAAGCCAGCTCAGGATTCTTCTTGCATGCGGCCACCACGGCGGTGATGAGTTCGGGCAGTGAAGTGCCCACGGCCACAATGGTGATGGCTATCACGGCCTCGCTCATGCCCCACGCGCGCGCCAAGTTCTTGGCGCTGTCGAGAAACAGGTTCCCGCCAAAGATAAGTCCCGCCAGCGAGGCCACAGCAATGCTCCACAGCCACGCAGGATGTTTGCCGGCCAAGCGGCTCTGCGTTTGCTCTTGCGCCTCATCCACCGCCTGCTGCGGGTTCTTCCCCTTTGCGATGACCACATAGCACATATAGGCCACAAACAGCACCAGCAAGAAGATGCCGTCCACGCGCGAAAGGGTGTTGTCTGCTATGCCGGGCACGAGCGAGTCGTTGGCCAGCAAAAAAATCAAGATGGCGGCAGCGATGCCAAAGGGGATGTCGCGGCGGCTGATTTCTCGCTCGATGCTGAAAGGCAGAATCGTGGCCGTGAGGCCCAAGATGAGCAAGATGTTGGCGATGTTGCTGCCTATCACGTTGCCCATGGCCACATCGCCGCTGCCCGTGAGTGCCGACTGCACGCCGACAAACATCTCGGGAGCCGAGGTGCCCATGCCCACGATGGTGAGTCCTATGATGAAATTGGAAATGCGGGCGCGCTGGGCAATGGCCACCGACGAATCGACCAGCAGGTCGGCCGCCACCAGCAGAAGTCCCAGCCCTAGCACAAGAAGAAGATAGTCCACTGTTTTTTAGCGATAGTGATGATTAGGTGAATAAAAAGAAGGGTCGAGAAAAGGTGGCGTGCGCGCGATGGCACCGTTTCGTTCTCTCGACCCTCTTGTGCGGGGTTTGCCTTTTTACTGACGACCGGTGACCGTCACGTCACGATAGGTGCGGCCAATGAGGCCTTGCAGCACCTTGCCCGGACCAAGCTCTTCGGCCTCGGTCATGCCATCGGCCACCATAGCGGCCATGATGTGGCTCCAGCGCACGGGAGCGGTGAGCTGCTTCACAAGGTTCTCTTTGATTTCGGCGGGGTCGGTGTGAGGCTTGGCATCCACATCTTGGTAGATGGGGCAGCGCGGAGCCGAGAAGTCGGCCTCGTCGATGGCCTTGGCCAGCTCGGCACGTGCAGGCTCCATGAGGGGCGAGTGGAAAGCACCACCCACCTTCAGGGGCAGCGCACGCTTAGCACCGGCCTCCTTGAATTTCTCGCAAGCCGTGGCGATAGCTTCGATTTCGCCCGAAATCACCACTTGGCCCGGACTGTTGTAGTTGGCCGGCACACACACGCCGGGAATGGTGGCACAGATTTCTTCCACCTTAGCGTCGTCGAGGCCAATGATGGCGGCCATGGTGCTCGGAGCTACCTCGCAAGCCTTCTGCATGGCAAGGGCGCGAGCCTCCACCAGCTTCAGTCCCTGCTCAAAGGGCAGCGCGCCGGCGGCCACCAGTGCCGAGAACTCGCCCAGCGAGTGGCCAGCCACCATGTCGGGCTTGAACTCGTCGCCCAGAGTGAGCGCGAGGATCACCGAGTGGAGAAACACAGCGGGCTGTGTGACTTTGGTTTGCTTCAGGTCGTCTTCAGTGCCGTTAAACATCAGGTCGGTGATGCGAAATCCCAGCACCTCGTTGGCCTTCTCAAAAAGCTCTTTAGCTTGGTGATTGTTCTCATACAGGTCTTTTCCCATGCCCACAAACTGGGCACCTTGTCCCGGAAAAACAAATGCTTTCATTTTTTTGTGTATTTTAATTAAAGAAATTTTTCGTCATTTACGGTGGCAAAGGTACAATTCTTTTTTGAATTAGCCCAATCTTTGCCGCTACAAATCACGGGCGCACGATGCCGAAGCCCACCATGCGGTCGTAGCGCTCGCCCGAAGGGCGGTCGTAGACGCGAATGGCATATTGGTTCATCGTCTGATACTTGTCGCCGTCGATGACATCGGTGCGCCCTTGCTTGGCCCCGTCGGGGAAGAAGAGATACTGATAGTTATAGGCTCCTTGCTTCAGGAGCAGGGAGCATCGGTAGCAGCCGCTGGCCTCGTCGTAGCGCATGAGCACTTGCTCGGCAGGCAGGCCGTGGGCAAACTCGCCCTCAAGGAAGATGTTGCCGCCTGTGATGGGCTGGCCCGTGTAGAGAGTGAAGTGCGTCATCACATAGTCGGCTTCCACATCGCTGTCGTCGGCCTCGGCGTTGCGAATGGTGAAGTAGCCCCGCTGCGTTTGGTCGTAGAGATACTGCACGTCGCACCGCGGCTCATCGGTGTAGAGGGTGGCATGATAGAACGGCTCATAGTAGGTGAGAGCCGCCACACCCATGTTGAGCGAATGGGCCTCCACCGTTTCGAAGCGGCGATACTCGTTGCCGGCGGCAAAAATGAGGGGAGCCTGATGCTCATAGATGAGCGTGCCCATGCCCACACGCATGGGGCTTGTGAGCACCGCCACGTTGTCGGTGCGCGTGTTCTGGCTGATGACGGTGGTCAGCTCACCATAAGGGTCATGAATGGTTTCGGGCTTATAGTTCAGCGTCACGGCCAGCTGCTGGTGAGCCGCCTTGTAGTCCACATCGGTGCTCGCTGTAAGCTCGGCCCGCACCCCCACCGTGTTCTCGCAAAGGCTGAACCGAGTTTGAAAGAGCACATGGTCGGGGTCGTCTTGCTCATAGACGCGAAGCAGGTAGTTGCCACTTTTTGACAACTTGAAATCCTCGTTGGGAATCGTGAAATGATAGTTCCAATAGTGGGTGAATGTGGCCTCGCTTTGCTCATAATCTTGAATGTCGGCATAATTGAAACCGTCCACATATTCACTCTCGACCAGCGCCGAGGGTTGCCACTGCGCGTTGCAGTGCACCACGCTGTAACGCAAGTAGTGCACATCCTCGTCGAGCACATCGAAGTTCACCCCGATGCGGTCGTCGGTGCCCATGATGAGCACCGGCGGCAGGTAAGGATTGCTGAGCGGTGCCACCTTGAGGGAGCGAGCGCGCTGGTCGAAAATGCGCACGCCGGTGTAGGTTTTCTCTTGTGCCATCGCCATAGTTGTCAAAAACAGACAACAAATTGCGGCTATGATTTCTTTTTGCTTCATGATGGGCAAGCAGTTATGGATTCTTCCTGTAGGTATCATGTTAAGAACGAAAAAAACGGCTCATTTATTGGGTTGGGGCACGCATCGGGCAGCCGTTTGCCGCAAGCGGGCAAGAGCCACCGCCGGGCGCATGGCCTCGTGAAGCGGCGTGTCGGGCGGATTGATGCACTCCACCCGCGTGAAGCCGGCATCCAGCAACCGCGAGCGTTGCTCCACACGGCCCGCCGCAAGGCAGGTGGGCACTCCATGCCGCTGTGCCCGCCTCAAGACGGCACCGGGCAATTTGCCCATAAGCGTTTGGGGATCGGCCGCGCCCTCGCCCGTAATCACAAGGGAGGCATCGGTGAGCAGCCGGTCGAAGTGAGCGGCGTCGAGCAGCACCTCGGCCCCTGAGCGGCACTCGGCTCCGAAGAACTGCATGAAAGCATAGCCCAAGCCACCGGCGGCACCGGCTCCCGACTCGTGAGAACGGTCGAATCCGCAGTCTGAGGCCGCTTGGTGGGCATAGCGGGCGGCACGGGCATCAAGCTCGGCCACCACGGCCGGCGTGGCACCTTTTTGGGGAGCGAACACCCGCGCGGCACCCTCTGCGCCACACAGGGGATTGGTCACATCGGTCGCTATGGTGAATTGCAAGCCTTGCCGGGGCACACCGCTGCGCTCCAGCGCCTGCATCATGCCCATGCCGGCATCGCTGGTGGCGGTGCCTCCCAATCCCACAATGAATCGCCGGCAACCTTGCCCCGCGGCGTGAGCAATCATTTGCCCCACCCCATAGGTGGTGGCGACGAGCGGATTGCGCTCGTCGGGTGCCAGCAAGGTGAAACCACACACGCGAGCCACCTCGATGACGGCCTCGTCACCTTTTCTCAGATAATGGGCCGTGATGGGCCGCATGAGCGGGTCGTTCACTCGCACCGCGCACAGCTCACCGCCCCAAAAGTGGCCAAAGGCATCGAGCCAACCCTCGCCCCCGTCGCTCACGGGCAACGACACCACTTGCGCGACCGGGCAAGCATCGAGCACACCGGCACACGCGGCATGGTTGGCCTCCTGCGAGGTCACACAGCCTTTCAGCGAATCGATGGCCACAATCACTCTCATGTCGTTGCAGTTACAGAGTTGCAAATGTAGTGATTAATCCTCACACACTTTGTTTTTTAACATCTTTTATTGAGCCTGCCTCTCAGGTGGGCTTTATCCCATCGCCAGTAGCAGCGGCTCATGACCAAAAAGATGCAAGATGTGTGCCACATGTCGCTTATGCGCAAAGTTTTTCGTATCTTTGTGGCTCATTCATTCCATCACAGGCTATGTTGAAGACCCTTCTGAAGCACATCGGGCAATATCGCACGGCAGCCATCCTCACTCCCATTTTCATTATGCTTGAGGTGGTGCTCGATGTGCTCATTCCATATGTCACCTCGTGGCTCATCGACCGTGGCATCAACGCCGGCGACCTTGCCAATGTGTATCGCTATGGCGCCCTCATGCTGCTCATGGCCTTGCTGAGCCTCGCCATGGGCATTTTGGCCGGAAAATATGTGGCCAAGGCATCGACGGGTTTTGCGGCCAACCTGCGCCGCGCCATGTATCGCAACATTCAGCGATTTGCCTTCAGCGACATCGACAAATACTCCACGTCGGGGCTGGTGACCCGCATGACCACCGACGTGACCAACTTGCAGAACGCCTTCCAAATGATTCTGCGCACTTCCATTCGCGCCCCGTTCTCGATGATATTCAGCATCGTGATGTGTTTTATCATCAGCCCCCGCATGAGCCTCATTTTCCTCATTGCCACGGTGGTGCTGGCCGTGGTGCTCACGCTCGTCATAGGCAAAGTGTGCGCCTCATTCTCGCAGGTGTTCTTGCAATACTATGTGCTCAACAGTTCGGTGCAAGAAAATGTGAGTGCCATTCGCGTAGTCAAAGCCTTTGTGCGTGAAGACTATGAGAACCAGAAGTTTGAATTGGCCGCCCGAGGGCTTTATAATTTATATGTGAAGGCCGAGAGCCTGATGGCCGTCACCCATCCGGTGATGAACTTGGTGGTGTATGCCTGCATCATCGCCATCAGCTGGGTGGGCGCCCATTTTGTGGTGGGCGGCACACTCACCACCGGTCAACTCACCTCCTTGTTCACCTATGTGATGAGCATCTTCATGTCGCTGATGATGCTGAGCATGATTTTTGTGCAAATCACCATGAGTGCGGCAAGCGGCAAGCGCGTGGCCGAGGTCATCAATGAGGTTCCCGACATTGTGAATCCCGACCCGGCCGACCGCGAAATAAGCAATGGCAGCATCGACTTCAATCGGGTGAGTTTTGCCTATGGCGGCGGCAGCGGCGAGTATGCCCTGCACGACATTGACCTGCACATCAAGGCAGGCGAGTCGATAGGCGTGATAGGCGGCACGGGCAGCGGCAAGTCGAGCCTGATTAACCTCGTGAGCCGGCTCTACGATGCCACACGAGGCACCGTGATGGTGGGCGGCAAAAACGTGCGCTCGCTCGACCTTGCCACCCTGCGCGACCAAGTGGCCGTAGTGCTGCAAAAAAATGTGCTTTTCTCGGGCACCATTGCCGACAACCTGCGCTGGGGCAACGCGCAAGCCACCGATGCCGAGATGCGCGCCGCCTGCCACATTGCCTGCGCCGACGAGTTTGTGGAGCAAATGCCGCTCGGCTACGACACCCGCATCGAACAAGGCGGCACCAATGTGAGCGGCGGACAGCGGCAGCGCCTGTGCATAGCCCGCGCCTTGCTCAAGAAGCCGCTGGTGCTGGTGCTCGACGACTCGACAAGCGCCTGCGACAATGCCACCGATGCCACCATCAGGCAACGCATGGCCACCGAGCTGCCCACCATGACGCGCCTCATCATTGCCCAGCGCATATCGAGCATCAGAGACTGCGACCGCATTCTCGTGCTTGACAACGGACGCAAGAGTGGCTGGGACACCCACGACAACCTGCTGCGCACCAACGCCATCTATCAAGAAATATGCGCCATTCAGGACGAAGATGCCGGCGACTTCGACAGCCCCGCCGGCAGAAAGGAGGTACAGTTCTCATGAGAATGCCCGGAATGCGAACCAACAGCGTGCCCGTGGGCGAACCGCAAGGCCGCAAGAAAGACATCCTGCTGCGACTGCTCAAACTGGTGATGCGCCACTATAGGTTCTCACTGCTCACCGTGGCGGTGTGCATCGTCATCACGGCAGTCACCACGCTGGCCTCCACACTATTCACGCGCACCTTGATTGACGACTATATCGTGCCGCTCACGGGGCAGGCCTCCCCCGATTTCACTCCTCTTGCACACACGCTGGCGCAACTGGCCGCCGTGCTGGTGGTGGGTGTGGTGTGCAGCTATGCCTACAACCGGCTGATGATCAACGTCACACAGGGCACCATGCTGCGGTTGCGCCACAACATGTTCGGTCACATGCAGACGCTGCCCATTAAATATTTCGACACACATGCGCACGGCGAGGTGATGTCGGCCTACACCAACGACGTGGATACCCTGCGCCAGATGATTAACCAGAGTCTGCCACAAGCCCTCAATTCACTCATCACCATCGTCATCACACTATCGAGCATGGTGATGCTGAGCCTGCCTCTATCGGTAGTTTCACTGGTGATGGCCGTGGTAATGGCCATCACCACCACCCAGTTGGGCAAGCGGTCGCGCCGCCACTTCAAGACTCAGCAGCAGAAACTGGCCGAGGTGAACGGCTTCATCGAAGAGATGATGACCGGACAAAAGGTGGTGAAGATTTTTAACCACGAGCAAGCCGCCATAACCGACTTTGAGCGGCTCAACGAGCAGCTGCGCGACAGCACCTATGAGGCCAACCGCATTGCCAACATTGTGATGCCTGTGAACGGCAACCTCGGCCATTTGAGCTACGTGCTGATTGGTGTGGTGGGCGCCGCGCTCATCTTGGGCGGCCATGTGAGCCTCTCGCTGGGCACGCTGGTGGCGTTTCTCTCGCTCAACAAGAGTTTTGCGCGTCCCATTGCGCAAGTGAGCCAGCAAATCAACAGCGTGCTCAATGCCAGCGTGGGTGCCGAGCGTGTGTTCAGACTGCTCGACGAAGCCCCCGAGGACGACCACGGCGATGTGACGCTGGTCAATGCCCTCGAAGCCAGCAACGGCATGCTCATCCCCGTGCCACAACGCACCGGCCTGTGGGCATGGCAAGTACCCGGCAAGCAAGGTGGCGCGCCTCGTTTCATCAAGGTGGATGGCGGCGTGCAGCTTGAGCATGTGGATTTCGGCTATCAGGCCGAGAAGCAAGTGCTTCATGACATCTGCATCAATGCCATGCCTGACCAGAAAATTGCCTTTGTGGGCGGCACAGGCGCAGGGAAAACCACCATCACCAACCTTATCAATCGCTTCTATGACATTCAAAACGGTGCCATCAGCTACGACGGCATCGATGTAACTCGCATCAGCAAACCCCACTTGCGTCGCTCATTGGGCATGGTGCTGCAAGAAACCCATCTGTTTACCGGCACCGTGCTCGACAACATTCGTTATGGCCGGCTCGATGCCACCGACCAAGACTGCATCGAAGCCGCCAAGCTGGTGAATGCCGACAGTTTCATTCGCCGTTTGAGCAACGGCTACCACACCGTGCTGAGCGGCGACGGGGGCAATCTGAGCCAAGGCGAGCGGCAGTTGCTGGCCATTGCGCGTGCCGCCGTGGCCGACCCTCCCGTGCTCATCCTCGATGAAGCCACATCGAGCATCGACACGCACACCGAGCGGCTGGTGCAGCGCGGCATGGACTCGCTCATGCAGGGACGCACCACCTTCGTCATAGCCCACCGCCTGAGCACCGTGCGCAACGCCGACTGCATCATTGTGCTGGAGCAAGGGCGCATCATCGAGCACGGCACGCACGAAGAATTATTGTCACTTTGTGGCAAATACTACCATCTTTACACGGGCCACGACATCTAACCCACATCCAGAGTCATGGGCGCGCCATGAGCGACACCGTCATTTTTTGGGGATGGCGGTGAAGGGAGCCGCGGCGTGAAGCATAGAGAATCTTTTTTAGGAGAATCGAGTTTTTTGCTTATCTTTGCAAGAATAACACTCATTTATCACGACTATAATGAAAAAGACTATCTTCACATGGCTGATGCTGCTTGGAGTGGTACTCGCAGGCAAGGCACAAGAGAATTTTGTGGGCACTTGGCGTGGCCAGCTCGGTTTGGGGGGCGCGCTAAAGCTCAACTTAGTGCTCCACGTGACAATGGACGAAAATGGCCAGTATGCCTGCACGCTCGACAGTCCCGATCAGGGAGCCAAAGGCATAGCCGGGCAGCTCAAGGTGGTGCAGCCCGACAGCATAGAGGTGAGTGTTCCGCTCATAGGGGCATCGTATACTGGACGGCTCAAGAACGACGTAATCATGGGCACATTTGTCCAAATGGGACAAAAATTTTCGCTTGATTTTGAACGGTCGGCCGGAGCCGAGTTGCGACGGCCACAAACGCCCATGCCGCCATTCCCCTACAAGACCGAGGAAGTGACCTTTGCCAACGAGGCCGACGGTGCCACGCTGGCCGGCACACTCACCTATCCCACAGGCTACGACCCGACTCGGCAAGAAACCACACCCATCGTTCTGATGGTTACCGGCAGCGGCCTGCAAAACCGCGACGAAGAGCTGTTTGACCACAAGCCCTTTCTTGTGATAGCGCACGCGCTGGCCTGCCGAGGCATCGCCACGCTGCGATATGACGACCGGAGCAAGGGCAAGTCGGTGGGCGGAGAGGTGAAAAACGCCACCACACAGCATTTTATGCGCGATGCGGCCGCCGGCGTGGACTACTTGCGTCATGCGGGATGGAAACGAGTGGGCGTGCTGGGCCACAGCGAGGGCGCCAACATTGCCTTCATGCTCGCCGCCAGAGAAAAGGCCGACTTCATCGTGAGCATGGCCGGCATAGGGGTGAAAGGCGACACCGCCCTCACCGCTCAGAGTAACCGCATCTTGCAGCTCACGGGCACCGCAGCACAGCTCACAACGGCCCAATATCGCCAGCAAGTGAAGCAGGCCAACAGTCCGTGGATCAGCTACTTCATCAACTACGACCCGGCCATCGACATGGCCAAGACCCGCTGCCCTGTAATGGCCATCAACGGCAGCAAAGACTGCCAAGTGATTGCCGACCTGAACATGGAGGGAATCAGCAAAGCGCTGCCCGCCGGCACACCACGCAGACTTGCCACCTACGAGGGCCTGAATCACCTGTTCCAGCACTGCGAAACGGGCCTTCCGAGCGAGTACAGCAACATCGAAGAAACCCTGTCGCCTCAAGTGCTTGAGGACATGGCCGGCTGGATTCTGTCGCTGCCCTGACGGCCGCATGTTTTTGCGGCACACGCAAGGCTCCGCTCCTCACGCAAAAAAATAGTGCTGAATCTTCACTTGATTTTTCATTATCAATTAAAAAGCACTAACTTTGCAGGGTTTTTGCAGAAAACTCATCTAATTAACTAATTCAATATTGAAATTGACATGAACAAAATTGTTAGCAAAGAACAATTTTCGGCCAATGTGACGAAGCTTGTGGTGGAGGCTCCCCTCATTGCCAAAGCTCGGCGAGCAGGCCATTTCGTGATTGTGCGCTGTGGTGAGGAAGGCGAGCGCATCCCGCTCACCATTGCCGACAGCGACCCCAAAGCCGGCACCATCACTCTGGTGATTCAGGCCGTGGGCGACTCTACCAAGAAAATCTGTGCTCTGAACCCCGGTGATTGCCTCACCGACGTGGTGGGCCCGCTCGGGCAGGCCACCCACATTCAGAACTACGGCACCGTGCTGTGCTGCGGCGGCGGTGTGGGCGTGGCACCCCTGCTGCCCATCATTCGCGCCATGAAAGAAGCCGGCAACCGCGTGGTGAGCGTGCTGGCAGGCCGCACCAAAGACCTCATCATCCTTGAGAAAGAGGTGCGTGAATCGAGCGACGACGTGATTATTATGACCGACGACGGCAGCTATGGCAACAAGGGCCTTGTGACCGCCGGCGTGGAAGAAGTGATCAAGCGCGAGAAAGTGGACTACTGCGTGACCATTGGCCCGGCCATCATGATGAAATTTGTGGCCCTGCTCACCAAAAAATATGAGGTGCCCACCGAAGCCTCGCTCAACGCCATCATGGTGGATGGCACCGGCATGTGCGGAGCTTGCCGCGTGAGTGTGGGAGGCAAGACACGCTTCGTGTGTGTGGAAGGCCCTGAATTTGATGCTCACCAAATCGATTTCGACGAGCTAATGATGCGTCTGCGTGGCGCACAATAAGCCGGAAAACCTGAAGCTTTACTTTAGGAAAACAAGCATCAACAAA
>JAFVCX010000101.1 GCA_017478855.1 Muribaculaceae bacterium
AACTTGGGAGCATCGTCGCGAGAGTAGCCAAAGGTCATTTGCGTCAAGTCGTTGGTGCCAAATGAGAAGAAGTCGGCCACTTGGGCGATTTGGTCGGCCACAAGTGCTGCACGAGGAATCTCAATCATGGTGCCAATCTTATAGGCAACCGTCTTGCCGCGCTCTGCAAACACTTGCTGTGCCGTGCGGTTGATAATCTCGGCTTGCAGCTTGATTTCGTTGAGCACGCCCACCAGCGGAACCATGATTTTGGGATGCACATCGATGCCGCGCTCTTTCACATTAAGAGCGGCCTCGATGATGGCACGAGCCTGCATCTCGGTGATTTCAGGATAGGTGTTGCCCAAACGGCATCCACGGTGACCCAGCATGGGGTTGAACTCTTCCAAGCTGGCGCACATGTTTTTCACTTCTTCGAGTGTGGTGCCCACTTGCTCGGCCAGCTCTTTTTGGGTGGCCAGCTGATGAGGTACAAACTCGTGCAGGGGAGGATCGAGCAGACGAATGGTCACATCGTAGCCGTCCATGGCTTCAAAGATGCCTTCAAAGTCGCCTCGTTGCAGGGGCAACAGTTTGTCGAGGGCAATGCGACGGCTGGGTTCGTCATGGGCGATGATCATTTCGCGCATGGCTTTGATGCGGTCGCCTTCGAAGAACATGTGCTCGGTGCGGCACAAGCCAATACCCGTTGCGCCTAATCGGCGAGCCACTTTGGCGTCGCGTGGCGAGTCGGCATTGGTATAGACCTGCATCTTGGTATATTTGTCGGCCAGTTTCATCACGGCTTCGAAGTCACCGCTCAGGTCGGCTTCCACCGTCGGCACCAACCCGTCATACACCTCACCGGTGCTGCCGTTGAGCGAAATCCAGTCGCCTTCTTTATAGGTCTTTTCGCCCATCTTCACGGTCTTGGCTTTATAGTCAACCTCGATCTCACCGGCGCCACTCACACAGCACTTGCCAATGCCGCGAGCCACCACGGCTGCATGCGAAGTCATGCCGCCACGTGCCGTGAGGATGCCTTGTGCCACGGCCATGCCGCGCAAGTCTTCGGGAGAGGTTTCGAGGCGCACGAGAATCACTTTTTTCTTGCGCTCGGCCCATTCTTCGGCATCATCGGCGAAGAATACGATGTGGCCGGTAGCGGCACCGGGCGAAGCGGGCAATCCTTTTGCCATGACTTTGGCGTTCTTGATGGCCGCTTTGTCGAATACGGGGTGCAGCAACTCGTCGAGTTTCTCAGGCTCCATGCGTTTAAGCACGGTCTTTTCGTCGATGGCTCCTTCGCGCAGCAAATCCATGGCAATCTTCACCATCGCAGCACCTGTGCGTTTGCCATTGCGGGTTTGCAGCAACCACAATTTGCCGTTTTGAATAGTGAACTCCATGTCTTGCATGTCGTGGTAGTGGTTTTCAAGGCGTTGCTGTATTTCAACGAGTTGTGCGGCACATTCAGGCATCGACTCTTCAAGTGAGGGATACTTTGCGGCACGCTCGCTCTCGCTGATGCCTTGCAGTTTTGCCCAACGGCGGCTGCCCTCGGTCATGATTTGTTGGGGCGTGCGCACGCCGGCCACCACGTCTTCGCCTTGCGCGTTGATGAGGTATTCGCCATTAAACAGATTTTCGCCGGTAGCGGCGTCGCGCGAAAAGCACACGCCGGTTGCCGAGTTGTTACCCATATTGCCATAGACCATGGCCTGCACATTCACGGCAGTGCCATACTCTTCAGGAATCTGATTCATGCGGCGATAAAGAATGGCACGCTCATTGTTCCAGCTGTCGAACACAGCATAAATGGCACCCCACAGCTGATCCCATGCGTCGGTTGGGAAGTCTTTGCCGGTATTATCTTTCACGGCGGCTTTGAAGCGTTTCACAAGCACTTTCAAGTCGTCGGTATCGAGTTCGGTGTCAAGTTTCACGCCTTTTGCGGCTTTAACCTCCTCAATGATTTTCTCAAAGGGGTCAATGTCGGTTTTGTTTTTGGGCTTCATGCCGAGCACCACATCACCATACATCTGCACAAAACGGCGATAGCTGTCCCAAGCAAAACGGGGATTGCCCGATTTCTCGGCCAAAGTAGCGGCCACCTCATCGTTGATGCCGAGGTTGAGTACGGTATCCATCATGCCGGGCATCGACACGGGTGCACCTGAGCGCACCGACACCAACTGCGGATTGCTGGGGTCGTTGAATTTATTGCCCGTGAGGCTCTCAATGTGCTCAACGGCTTTTTTCACATCATCTTTGATTTTTTCAACCACAGCGTCGCGACCCTCTTGGTTATAGAGGCGGCACACATCGGTGGTGATGGTGAAACCCGGAGGAACGGGAACTCCAATTAAATTCATCTCGGCAAGGTTGGCACCTTTGCCTCCTAACAAATCTCTCATGTCGGCGCGGCCTTCAGCCTTACCGTTTCCGAAAGTGTAGATCGATTTCATAAAGTTTTCTTAATATAAGTCAGTTAAAAGTAATCGTGTTAATATTAAGCTTCAACTGCAAGAAAGTAATAAAATTTACCTATCTATGCATTTTAGGCTGCAAATTTAACTAAATGTGCGCAAAGATGAAAATATAAATGCATAAATAGGCTTTTTTAAGAAATGGCGAAACTGAAGTGTGCGGCTATTCCAGTAAAGAGCCATAAGAGGGAATCTCGGCCTTGAACTCATACGTCCCTTTCTGGTGGTCGATCGAGCAGCAGTAATGATTCATGCCGTTGCTCACAATGAGCCACCGGGCACGCAGCACCATGTTGTAGCGCACAATTTGGTCAAATGTGTGCTGACTGATGCCTATATGGGGAGCTTTATACTCGATGACCACCAAAGGTAAGCCATGGCGATTGGCCACAAGGGTGTCGCAACGCCGCTTGATGCCGTTTTGCGAGATCGACACCTCGTTGGCCATTAACGCTGCGGGATAGCCTTTCTCATGAATGAGGTATTCCACAAAATTTTGCCTCACCCATTCTTCGGGCGTGAGGGCGACAAACCGTTTGCGCAATCGGTCGAAAATAAGTTGCCCCGTGGCTCCTTTTTTTATGTTTAGAGGGTATTCTGGCAAATTGAGTGGCATAATTTTATTATCTTTGCACGATTTCACTCATGCAAAATTACAAAAAATCCACACAATGGCTGCAAAAAAAGAGAATGTCACCTACTTTGGTCTGCGCAACGAAATCATGCAGGGAAAGTTTCGCCCCATCTATGTGCTGCAAGGTGAGGAACCTTACTTTATTGACCAGTTGAGCGATTTGATTGTGGACACTGCGCTCACCGAGGATGAAAAGGATTTCAACCTCAATATATATTATGGTAGCGACACGCAGGTGGTGGATGTGATTAACACCTGCAAACAATATCCCAACTTCGCGCAGCGGCGTGTGGTAGTGCTGCGTGAAGCTCAGCTATTGGGCAAAAACAACAAAAAAGAGTTAGACCAGTTTAAGTTTTATGCCGATAATCCTCTGCCGAGCACCATCCTCGTGGTGTGCAGCAAAGGCGGTGCGTTGCCGGCACGGGCTTTCCTCGATACGCTTAGGAATGGCAACAATGGCGTTGTGTTCACTTCAAGTAAGGTGCGTGCCGGCCGCGACTTGGAGGGGGTGATAGCCAATTACGCCACCTCGGTGGGTTGCCGCATCGACCACAAGTCAACCACCATGCTGGCCGATTTCATAGGCAACGACCTGTCGCGCTTGTTTGGTGAGCTGGATAAGCTGCACATCATCGTGGGCGATGGTGCTGATGGAATTACACCTGAAATCATCGAGAAAAACATAGGCATAAGTAAAGATTTTAACAATTGGGAACTTGAGGATGCCCTGTCGACTCGCAATGCCGTGAAGGCCTACCGCATCATTGACTATTTTGAGCGAAATCCCAAAAACAACCCAACTATGCCGACGGTGTCGTCGCTGTTCGGGTTTTTCTCCAGTGTGCTCATTGTGCGTGCCACCAAAGACAAGTCGCAGGCTTCGCTCATGGCGGCCACAGGAGCAAGTTCTCCATTCCGTTTGAGCAAATTTGAAAAGGCGGCTGCCAACTTCAGCACGCGCGCTTGCGTGAACATCATTACTTACTTGCGTGAGTGTGATGTGAAAAGCAAGGGCATCGGGTCGCGCCAAGACCCTTACGACCTGCTGCGCGAGTTGGTTTATAAAATTCTTCACTCATAATGCCTTGCAGGCTTGTGGAGATGAATGGATTTTCGTGTTTTGCGGGAATTTCGTAACTTTGCAAGTTCTAATGAAACTCTTGTGAGCAACATGCTAAAAATCAAGAAGCTCTACATATTCATGCTGCAAACTTTCTTGCCGCAGTTCTTGATGACGTTTTTCATCTGCCTCTTCATCGTGATGATGCAGTTCTTGTGGAAGTACATCGATGATTTGGTGGGAAAAGGCTTGAGTATTGACGTGGTGGCCGAGTTGTTCTTCTATGCCGCGCTCACGCTGGTGCCTTTGGCCTTGCCTTTGGCCATCTTGCTCGCATCGCTCATGACCTTTGGCAATTTGGGAGAGCATGTGGAGCTTACCGCGCTGAAATCGAGTGGCATATCTCTGTTAAAGGTGATGGCTCCGCTCATGGTGCTCATATCTGGCATATCGGTGGGTGCATTCTTCTTTCAAGATAAAGTGCTGCCCGAATCGCAGGTGAAAATGTGGACGTTGCTCTTCTCCATGAGACAAAAATCGCCCACGCTCGACATCCCCGAAGGAACCGTCTACACACAAATTCCCGGATTTAATCTCTATGTCAAACATAAAGACAAAGAGAACGACATGCTTTATAACTTGCTCATATATGATGTGAGCGGCGGCTCGGGAAGCCCTCGCATCGTGGCGGCCGATTCTGGGCATCTGAGTTTCACCGATGATAAGAGGCATCTCGTCCTCAACTTGTATCAAGGCAACTGGTATGAGGATATGCGTGCCAACGGCTCAATGGGAATGGGAGGTAACCTGTATCGCCGTGAAGCATTTCACGACAAGGAAATCGTGATTCTTTATGACAACAACTTTACGCGCATGGACGACGACGCCATGCGCCAACAATATGTGGGTAAAAACATAACCCAATTAAAACAAACCATCGACTCGGTGCGGCAACACCTTGATTCAATAGGCAACAGCATCGCGCGCGAAATGCAGGCCGCTCCTGTGGTGGGCGTGCCTACAAGACATCTTGTAGTGCGCGACAATGCCACACAATCGTTTGAGCTCACGCCCGAAGTGGCCATGCCGGCACCGCTCAATGTGGATTCCCTGCTTGCGGCATTGACCCCGACAGAGAGAAGCGATTTGTACCAGCAGGCATTGATGCGAGTCCAAAACACCAAGCAAGACTACATGTTTAAGGGCTACAATGTGCAGGATGATAATTTCACGATTCGCAGGCATCAGATTGAGATGCACAAGAAGTTCACCCTTTCATTGGCCTGCTTGATTTTCTTTTTGATAGGCGCACCGTTGGGTGCCATTGTCCGCAAGGGTGGTTTGGGCACCCCGATTGTGATTTCGGTGGTCATGTATTTGATTTATTACATCATCGACCACACTGGATATAAGTTAGCCCGTGATGGCCGGTGGCCGGTGGCCGAAGGAATCTGGCTGAGTTCTGCCGTATTGCTCCCGCTGGGCATCTTCCTCACCAAGAAGGCGATAGACGATTCAGCCGTGTTTAATCCTGACGCCTACATGAACTTCTTGCGTCGCATCACAGGTGTGCAGCAAGTGCGAAAACTCTCCATGAAAGAGTTGGTCATGAATGAAGTGCGACCCGAAGAAGCAGTTGAAAAAATCACTTCTCTGCAAGAATTTTGCAAAGATTTCAATAACCGCTATCAAGAACCTCAATCTTATCTTGATTACTGGCGATATGGTTATGACAAGGCCCTGTTGCGTAACTTGTCGGTCAAGGTAGAAGAAGTGGTAGATTACCTGTCGAACTCTCGCGAACAAATGGTAATCAACAAAACGATGGACTATCCCATCGTGAGGCAACTATTGCTTTATCATCCCACCAACTATCCTCAGGTGGGCACGGCTATTGCGGCGTTGTTCCCAATAGGCCTGCCGGGCTACTGGATGGGTAAACGTATGCAGAAATGCCTAAAAGCCGATGTGGCCAAGATGATGACAGTGAGCGACCAGCTGATAGCCATCTTCAAAGGGGAATACACCCGCGAAATGGAATATAATTCTCTCGTCAATTGATGAACAAGAAGAAACATTTTCAGGTGGTGGCAGCGGTTATCGTGCATCGGGGCGAGATTCTGTGCATGCAAAAAGGGGAAACCCGCTACCACTACACATCAGGTCGGTATGAGTTCCCGGGAGGAAAAATTGAGGCAGGCGAAACACCACAGCAGGCCCTTTGCCGTGAGCTGCTCGAAGAAATGGATGTGCGGGTTAGGGTGGGAGAACATTTGCTGACGGTGACACATCATTACCCCGACTTCAGCATCACTATGCAAGCATTTCTGTGCCAAGTTGATTCTCGCCAGTTAGTCAGACGAGAACATGCTGGCCATTGCTGGCTGCCACCACAAGACTTGGTGTTTCTCAACTGGTGCGCCGCCGATGTGCCTATTGTGCAAGAAGTGATGAACAAAATGAGCGTGATTTAGATAAAATATGTACCTTTGTGCGTGCTTTTGGCATGATATGCGGGATTATAATTTACAGAAAATGGATGCAACATTAAAGAAAAAATTGCAGAAAGACCCCAATGGGTTGATGACTTACGAGTATATTGCCAATCATATCAACCAGATTGACGAACTGATACCCGAACTGGTGGAGAACATCATTGAGGTGGACCGCACGGGGCAGTTTGTGGTGAGCACAGCGCGTTATCTCACCGCTATCGATCGCAAAAAATATGCTTCGAGCATCGATTTGCTCATCAAGGCTGCCATAGCGAAAGATCGTGAGCATGTTTATTTACCTGACCTCGCGGCATCGGTGTGGGGCGATGATTATAAGCAGCGAGCAGATGAGCTCGTGAGTAGCGACGACAACTTCCGCCGCATTTTCAAGCGTTTGTATCCTGCCGGCATATAAGATAACCTAAAAAAGAATGACTCATGAAAAAATTAAGATTTCTCATTATAGGATTGCTCTTGTGCTTTGCCGCAAGCATGACGGCACAAGACCTCGGCAAAAACACTGAAAACATGAAAGAACTCGCTCAAACTCGAGTGGAACTCAAAACCACACTGGGCAACATAGTGGTTGCCCTCTACAACGAAACCCCACTTCATCGTGACAACTTCATCAAGCTCGTCAAGCAGGGTTATTATGATGGGGTGCTTTTTCACCGAGTCATTAAAGATTTTATGATTCAGACGGGCGATGGCAATTCAAAAATGGCCACAGCCGGACAGATGCTGGGCGATGGCGATCCGGGTTACACCATTCCGGCGGAATTTGTATATCCCAAATACTTCCACAAGCGAGGTGCGCTTGCTGCCGCCCGCACAGGCGACCAAGTGAATCCCTTGCGAGCCAGCAGTGGCAGCCAGTTTTATATAGTGACCGGACAAACCTATGATTCGGCAAGAGTTAGCATGATGGAGCAGCGACTGATGCAAAACCGCAAACAAGACCTGTTCAACAAAATTGCTATGGCTAACCGTGAGCGCATTATGGCGGCACGAACAAGCGGCGACCCAGCAGCGATGCAAGCGCTTGAAAAAGAGCTTACTGCCCAATATGAACAAGAATTGCAATCTGAAACTTTGCTGTTCACACCCGAACAACGCCAAGCCTACACCACGGTGGGCGGCACTCCACACTTGGATGGCCAGTACACGGTTTTTGGTGAGGTGCTGCAGGGCATGGATGTTGTGGATAAGATTCAAAACGTTGCCACCGGAGCCAACGACCGTCCCATTGATGACGTAAAGATTATTAAAGCAGAGATTATTGAGCCTGCCCAATAAAAATCTTCGATGATTTTTTGACTAAACTCACTCAAGAATCTGGGCTGAAGAATTGTCCAAAATGCGAATAAAAACACGCTTTTATACGAAAAAAGTGTGTTTTTTTTGTGCGAGTGAGTTTTTTTGTCTAAATTTGGAGTTCAAATATTTTTATGGATGTGCCTTGGAGCATGTCATAACTCTAAAATTTTGCTATTATGGAACCGCGTGAAATGTCTGAATCGATGCAAGAATTCGAGAAAGATGTAACCTTGAACTCTGAATCTGCTGTCAACGCAGAAGAAACAGATGTGAAGAATGAAGTGACTCCCGAAGTAGAGTCTGTTCAAGAAGAAGAAAAAACGTTAGTTGAAGAGGCCCCCATTGAGCCGGTAGCCGAAGTTGCCGCAACTGATGAAGTGGCAGCTGAGGATGAACCATTGGCAGCGAATTATGCCGAGATGGGCAAAGAGCAGCTTGTGGAGGCATTGGAGCAGATTGCGCAAAAACCCATCGAAACTGTTAAAGGCGAGGTGGCTGCAATCAAGGCTGCCTTTTTCGCTATTCGTAAGAATGAGCTGGCCGAAGAAAAAGCCGCTTTTCTTGAGAAAGGAAACGAAGAAGCCGCTTTTGCTCCGCGTGACGACGAGGCCGAAAATCGTGTGAAAGAACTCTTCGCTCAGTTGAAAGAAAAACGCGCCGAGTATAATGCAGCACAAGAAGCCGCCAAGGCCGAGAATCTTGAAAAGAAACGCAACATAATCAGCCAAATTGAGGAGATTACCAGTGATCCTGATAACATCAATAGGCAATACAGCAAAGTGCAGCAGCTGCAGCAAGACTTTAAGGCCGTGGGTGCCGTGCCGGCTCCGAATGAAACAGAGGTCTGGAAGTCCTATCAAGCAGCCATGGAGAAATTCTATGATTTGCTGAAAATCAACAAGGAGCTTCGTGATTATGATTTTAAGAAAAATCTGGAGTTGAAACAGCAGTTGTGTGCCGATGCTGAAACACTCGACGAGGAAACCGATATCGTGGCCGCTTTCAAGAAACTGCAAGAGCTGCACGCCACATGGCGCGAAGTGGGTCCGGTGGCAAAAGAGTTGCGCGAAGACTTGTGGGCTCGTTTTAAGAACGCATCATCGGCCATCAACAAAAAATATCAGGCTTTCTTCGAGGAAAGAAAAGCTCATGAGCAAGAAAATGCCGATGCCAAAATGGCTTTGTGTGAAAAAATCGAGGCTATCAACATTGATGATTTGAAAAGCTTTGCCGCTTGGGACAACGCAACAAAAGCCATTAAAGATTTGCAGGAAGAATGGCGAAAACTGGGCTTTGCCTCTCGCAAGGTCAATGCACAGCTTTTTGCTCGTTTCCGTCAGGCTTGCGATGCATTTTTTGCCAAAAAAGCAGAATACTACAAGCAATATAAAGAAATGATGGCTGCGAACCTCGCAAAGAAAAACGATCTTTGTGAGAGGGCCGAGGCCTTAAAGGACAGCACTGAATGGCGCAAGGCAACCGATGCTTTTGTGGCTCTGCAAAAGGAATGGAAGACCGTGGGACCCGTGGCAAAAAAACACAGCGATGCGGTGTGGAAACGTTTCATCGCGGCCTGCGATTACTTTTTTGAACAGAAAAAGAAGCAGTTCACCGATGTGCATGCCGTTGAGCATGAAAACCTCAAGGCAAAACGTGCGGTGATTGCCGACTTGCGCGCCGCTCTTGAAAACGAAGACACAGCGGCAGCGGCTCAGTCGGTTCGCGACTTGATGGGGCGATGGGGCGAGATTGGCCATGTGCCATTCAAAGAAAAAGATAAGATTTATGCCGAGTATCGTGCGGCCGTGGATGAGGCTTATGAGAAACTCGACATGAAGGGCACTCGTGCCAATATGGCCAATTTTGAAAATGCCATTAGTCAGATGAGCGGCACCGATAAGGTGTATCATGAACGTGAGCGACTGGTGCGTGCTTTTGAGCAGAAGTGCAACGAGCTGAAAACGTTCGAGAACAATATGGGTTTCTTTAACGCTCAATCAAAATCGGGCAACTCGCTGGTGAAAGAAATGGAGCGGCGCATCTTGAAGATTAAAGAGGAAATAGCGTTGCTCGAACAAAAAATAAAACTCATCGACGAGAAAGAAACGCAAGGATAAAATGAAACAGTCCCCATGCGAATTGGGGTGAAATTAAGTGCCTCCCTATGGACAACTGCCCAAAGGGAGGCACTTTTATAATAAGGTTCTCAGTGCTGACGCGTAATCGCCTATGATAAGGTTTGCGCAAGCTGATCGGCACAACGCTCGCCATCGATGGCCGCCGACACAATACCGCCTGCATAGCCGGCTCCTTCTCCGCAAGGATATAACCCAAAGAGCACTACATGCTGCAATGACTCGTTATCACGAGGAATGCGCACAGGGGATGACGTGCGTGTTTCCACTCCAATGACGATGGCATCGTTGGTGAGGAAACCTTTGGCCATGCGCCCAAACTGGCGGAATCCTTTTTGAAGCCGATAACGAATGAAGGCGGGGAGCCACTGATCAATCCGCGATGCTTGCAACCCAGCCGGATAGGAGGCCGGTGGAATGAGTTTACTGGCGCGCCCCTCCACAAAATCAAGCATGCGTTGTGCTCCGGCCACTTGGCTCTTGCCGGCTTGCTCAAAACATAAATGCTCAAGATATTCTTGATACTCCATAACCTTTAAGACGCCAAACCGGTCAAACTCCGAGGGAATATCCTCAGGAAAAAGTTCAACAACCATTCCCGAATTGGCCCAGTAGGTATTGCGATGGCTGGGCGACATGCCGTTGACCACTAATTGGCCGGGGGCACTGGCCGCCGGCACCACCACACCGCCCGGACACATGCAGAAAGAATACACTGCCCGATCGTCAATGCGAGCGAGAAAGCTATATTCGGCGGCAGGTAGCCATTCTCCACGCCCGGCCGCATGATGATATTGGATTTGGTCGATTAGATGCTGCGGATGCTCAAGGCGTACTCCCATGGCAATTCCTTTGGGCTGCATCTCAATTTCATGGTGAGCCAGCATGCGATACACGTCGCGTGCCGAATGCCCTGTGGCAAGAATGACGGGGCCGTGGTATTGCTCTCCATTAGCGCACAGCACGCCGGTCACGGCATTGTTGGCGATGCTCAAATCGGTGACCCGTGTTTCAAAATGCACCTCCCCGCCACACGAGATAATCGTTTCGCGCATGGCTTGAATGACGTGCGGCAACTTATCGCTTCCTATGTGTGGATGCGCGTCAACGAGAATGTTTCCACTTGCACCATGCTGCACAAAAATGGAGAGTATACGCTCAATGGAACCACGCTTTTTGCTGCGGGTATAAAGTTTTCCGTCACTATAAGCACCTGCGCCGCCTTCGCCAAAGCAATAATTGCTGTCAGGGTCAATAATGCCCTTACGCGATATTTTCGCCACATCGTTGCGACGGCTCACCACGTCTTTGCCTCGTTCAAGCACAATGGGTTTAACGCCATGCTCAATGAGGCGCAATGCGGCAAACAGACCGGCAGGGCCGGCACCCACCACAATGGCTGAACGGTTTCCCTGCACTGCTTGATAATTGATTCTTGGAGGAGTGACAAGGTTGGGCGACAATGGCTCATCAATACCGGCTATTACTTTTAGGTTGACCATCACCTGCCGTTGCCGAGCATCAATGGAGCGTTTGGCAACATGGATGCCTATTATGCGTTTTTCGTCTATCGAATGGGAAGTGGCTATGTGCCGAATGATGTCTTCTTCATGGGCGGCCACGCGCGGCATGACGCGCAAGAGATATTCTTGGATCATTGTGTTAGCTCAATATCATTAAAGGAATTGATGATGTGGTGCGCATGGCCTGCTATCTGTGCAGTGGGCAGGGTAGTGGTCAGTCCCACAACGGTGGCTCCTGATTCCATTCCGGCCATTAGCCCCTTTACTGAATCTTCAAACACGACGCAGCTCTTGATGTCCACTCCTATACTTTCTGCACCCAGCAAGAAGCATTCTGGAGCCGGTTTGGCTTGCCGAACCATGTCGCCAGTGATTATGGCATTGAATAATGCTCGAAAATGAGGGTGCTGGGCATAAAGCGACTGCATTTTCTTTTGGTCACTGCTGGTCACAACGCACATGGGGGTGTGTGCCCGGCGAAGTTCTTTCACAAAAGCGATGGCCTCCGGAAAAAAGTCATATTGCATGTGCCGTTGAAATTCATCAAGCATTTGGGTGACGCAGCGTTTTAGCTCATCGTCTGGATAATAGGTCGAAAGAATCTCATGCAGATTTGACCCCTTTATTACGTTGGAGAAATTGGGTACTCCGGTGGGATAGCACCGATCCACTTCGTCCCAAAAATGAGAATAGATGTGTTCGCTGTTAAGCAACACTCCATCGAGGTCAAACAGCACACCACCCAAATCACTTATGTGTAGTTGTAGCATGTGAGTGGCAAGATGACAATGTTAAAACGCCTTGAAACTCATGTCGAGCGACTTGACCGAATGAGTGAGAGCCCCCACCGAAATAAGGTCAACACCGCATTCTCCATACTCGCGCAGAGTGTCGATTGTGATGCCGCCACTTGATTCGGTTTCATAGCGCCCGCCAATCATTTCAACGGCCTTGCGCGTATCGGCGGGAGTGAAATTGTCTAGCATGATGCGGTCTACGCCACCATGCTCCAGCACTTGTTGCAATTCTTCGAAATTGCGAACTTCAATCTCTATTTTCAGGGATTTACCTTGCTCTTCACACCAAGAGTGCGCACGGTCAATAGCGGCTTCAATGCCGCCGGCAAAATCCACATGATTGTCTTTTAGCAGGATCATGTCAAACAACCCGATGCGATGATTACATCCGCCCCCAATTTTCACGGCTTCCTTCTCCATGATGCGCATTCCCGGAGTTGTCTTCCGGGTGTCGAGAACACGTGTTTTCAGTCCATGCAACTGCTGCTGGTAGCGTGCCGTTGTGGTGGCTATTCCGCTCATTCTTTGCATGATGTTGAGCATCAGTCGTTCGGTTTGTAGCAGCGACCTTATTGACCCTTCAACCACAAAGGCGATGTCGCCGGGTTTCACATGCTCTCCATCTTGAATATAGGTGGTCATTTTCAGAGTGGGATCAAACCGCTCAAATACTTGCCGAGCCATTTCCACGCCGGCAATAACGCCTTCTTCTTTGATGATGAGGCGTGAGCGCCCCTGCGCATCGGCAGGTATGCAGCACAATGTAGTGGCATCGCCATCGCCTATATCCTCGGCAAAAGCGAGGTCGATGAGTTCATTGATGAGTTGCTCTTTCGATTTCATGTTGATTTTGATTATATAGGCAAAAGTACTGAAAATTGCTGGATAATGATTAATTTTGCATCTTAAAACGAGAAAATAGGTATGAAAATCACACTTTTGGTCGTGGGTAAAACCGTAACGGGCTACTTGAAGCAAGGAACTGATGAGTATGCCTCAAGGTTGTCGCACTATGTGCCATTTGAGATGGTATATATAAACGACATTAAGAAATCACGCAGTCTAACAGAGGCACAACAGAAGCTGGCAGAAGGCCGACAAATATTGTCAATTATTGACAACAATGATTATGTAGTACTGCTTGATGAGCGGGGAACTGAGCGCACGTCGGTAGATTTTTCGACCTATATTCAGAAACGCATGGCCAGTGGGGTGAAGCGCACTGTTTTTGTGGTGGGTGGCCCATTTGGTTTCTCTGAAGAGGTGTATGCTCGGGCAAATGACAAACTTTCTGTAAGCAAAATGACCTTTCCGCACGAGCTGGTACGAGTGATTTTTCTTGAGCAACTTTATCGCGCATTCACCATATTGAATCACGAGCCTTACCATCATGTGTGAATCGTGATGGCATGGTTATTGCAGTTTAAGTGTGTTTATTTGAAAAGTAATGGATTGGAACAATGATAGATTTTGATATATTTGACCAAGCAAGTGACGGAGCGTCGGCTCACGTAGTACCTATTTTCACTGAGGTGCATGTGGATGCTGATGCGCCTGACTTGCAGCCCGATAGCAAGATGGAAGTGCCTATCCTCCCGTTGAGAATCTTGGTGCTCTATCCCGGAATGACAATGCCCGTGTCGGTGGGGCGTGAGAAATCGATGCGGCTCATCAAGGATGCCATGAAGCATCACCAGCCATTGGGCGTTGTCTGTCAAATTGACAGCAAGGCTGACGAACCGGGACAAAGTGACCTTTATTGCGGAGGCACTATAGCGACGATTATTAAAGTGCTTACGTTGCCCGACGACAGTACCAATGTGATTTTGCAGGGGCGCACGAGCTTTGTCCTCAATGAAATTACGGCGACCGACCCTTATCTTCGTGGTACGGTGACGCTGGTGGAAGATCGCATGCCGGAGCGCAAAGACAAGGAGTTTGCCGTGCTCATCGCATCCATCAAGGATGTGACTATGAAAATGCTGGCCAACATGGGCGAGCATGCGCAAGATATGGCTTTTGCTATGAAAAACATCGATTCGCCATTCTATCTGATGAATTTCATAGCGACCAATATCCCCTTTGAGGCACGTCAAAAACAAGCCTTGCTCGAAGAGCACGACCTGCGCAAGCGAGCTTATTTGCTCTATACTTATTTGCGCCAAGAAGCGCAGTTGCTTGAATTGCGAGCCGACATTCAGTCGCGCACCCGTGAAGACTTGTCGCAACAGCAGCGCGAACATTTTTTGCAACAGCAAATTAAAACCATTCAAGAAGAGCTTGGCACGAGCGATGAGGATCTGAATGAACTTGAGGCACGTGCCAAGAAAAAGAAGTGGAGCGAAACGGTGGCTAAGGTTTTTGAAAAAGAGCTCCGTAAGTTAGAGCGATTAAGCCCACAGTCGCCCGATTATTCAGTGCAATATTCCTATTTGGACAATTTTCTGAACTTGCCATGGGAGCACTATTCAAAAGATAGCTTCAATCTCAAGAGGGTAGAAGACAAGCTCAATAAAGATCATTACGGGTTGGAAAAAGTGAAAGACCGTATCCTCGAGCATTTGTCGGTGCTTAAACTTCGTGGTGATCTGAAAGCTCCCATCATCTGCCTGTATGGCCCACCGGGAGTAGGAAAGACGTCGTTGGGCAAATCGGTGGCCGATGCTCTGCATCGAAAATATGCACGCATTGCTCTGGGTGGTCTGCACGATGAGGCTGAGATACGCGGTCATCGCCGCACCTATATCGGAGCCTTGCCCGGTCGCGTTATCCAAGCACTGATTAAATGTGAAACGAGCAATCCCGTGATTGTGCTCGACGAGATAGACAAAGTGGGGCAGGATTTCAAGGGCGACCCATCGTCGGCTCTGCTTGAGGTGCTTGATCCTGAACAAAACAGCAAGTTCCACGACAATTACCTTGACGTGGATTATGACTTGTCGAAAGTCTTGTTCATAGCCACGGCCAATAACTTGTCCACTATTAGCCAACCGCTGCTCGACCGCATGGAAGTCATTGAGATCAATGGATATATCACCGAAGAGAAAGTGGAGATTGCCAAGCGACACTTGCTGCCCAAACAACTCATGGAAAACGGTTTCTCTAAAGGTGAAGTGAAATTTGACAGTGGCGTATTTGCCCAAATTGTTGAGGCTTATACGCGTGAAAGCGGTGTGCGAGCCTTAGAAAAACAAATAGCGAAGGTGCTCCGCAAGATTGCCCGGCAAAAGGCCAGCGACGACACCTATCCCAAACGAGTGCGAACAGAAGATTTGCAAAGCTATCTGGGCGCGCCCATGAGCCGTGACAAATATGAGGGCAACGATGTGCCCGGAGTAGTAACGGGTTTGGCATGGACTGCCGTGGGCGGTGAAATTCTTTTTGTGGAGTCCTCGTTGGCCAAAGGAAAAGGCGAGAAGCTCACCTTGACGGGCAACTTGGGAGATGTGATGAAGGAATCGGCAGTAATTGCCCTGCAATACCTCAAGGCACACTGCGATGAGCTGGATGTGCCCGGTGATAAGTTTGATCAATATAATGTGCACATCCATGTGCCCGAAGGTGCCATTCCCAAAGACGGCCCGTCGGCTGGCGTGACGATGCTCACATCGCTGGCCTCCTCGTTCACTAACCGCAAGGTGCGCGACCATTTGGCCATGACGGGTGAGATTACATTGCGCGGGCGCGTGCTGCCGGTGGGAGGCATAAAAGAGAAGATCCTTGCGGCCAAACGTGCCGGCATTACCAACATCATTTTGTGCGAGCAAAACAAGAAAGACATTGATGAGATTAATGACATCTATTTAGAGGGTCTGACATTTCATTATGTGAAATATATGAATGAAGTTTTGCAGCTCGCCTTGCTCAAATGAGCAAGAGGGCATGCAAAGCAACAACAATAATTGGGGGAACGGTCATTTCATGGCTGTTCCCCCAATCGTTTCAGCTGTTGTGCCTCAGGCGGTGTTTAGGCCAAGAGGGCATCAAGTTTGGCCGTCAAAGTGTCACGGCTCACGCTACCCAAAGTGCGGTCCACCAGTTTTCCGTCTTTGAAAAACAATAGGGTGGGGATGTTGCGCACGTTGTGCTCGGCCAGCAAGTCGCCACCGTCGTCCACGTCGTATTTTCCAATCAACACACGGCCCTCATATTCTTGGGCCAGCTCGTCAACCAGAGGCGCAATTTGGCGGCAAGGGCCACACCACTCGGCCCAGCAGTCAACCACAATGGGTTTCCCCGATTGAATCTCAATGTTTACGTTCTCGTCAGTAAAAACAAATGCCATGTCTTTTTTGATTTTATGTTTGTTATTATTTAAGAAATCAAACTTTATAATTGACTATAAAGTCAAGGTCAAGCTCACGCAAAGTATCAATGAGTTTTTTGCTCACGGGAATGCGCTGCTTCGACTTGAGGTCAACGTGCCTTTGGTGGGTCACATCTTGCACCCGAAAATACAAGTCACATCTGTTTTGGGTGGATGCGTTCATAAATGAGCGAATAATTGAGGCTTTTTCCAAATCATCATCGTTGACGCGAATGAGGATGTTGTGAATCATTTGACCTTTCTTGTTCTCTAATAGCTCCATTGACTTGATGTTGAAATCCACATCGTCGCTAAAGCGTCTTTTCTGATAGGCTCCCGTCACGATGAGTGCGGTGCCAATAACTCCAAAATTATGAAACTCGATGAACTTCTTTCCAAAAAGGCGCATCTCGTAAGTGCCAGAGTAGTCCTCCAATTTCAGAATGCCAAATTGGTTGCCATTCTTGCTCATTCTTGTTTGAAAATCAACCACAAGACCCCCCACCACTAAATCTTTGTCAATCATATCAGATTTTTTGGGCAAATCGGCCAATGTGGTGTTGCATCCGAATGTGATTTCCATATAATAGGGGTCGAGCGGATGGGCCGAGAGATACATGCCCACCAATTCGCGCTCCTTGCTAAGTCGTTCAAGGATGTTCCAAGACTCGGTTTTAGGAATGGTGGGCGTGGCAATCTCCACTGCTTCATCATCGCCAAAAAGCGAGTTTTGCATTGAAGATTGGCCCGACTGGAAACGCTGACCAAACTTCACGAGAATTTCGCTGAATGTGACCCCCTGCGCCGAGGATTCAAAGAATGATTCACGCTTGACCTCATTGAAGCCATCGAAAGCTCCGGCAAGTGCCATCGATTCAATGGTTTTTCTGTTGCAAGAGCTCAGATTTACACGTTTCACAAAGTCGAAGATGTCGGTGAAAGCCCCACCACTATTGCGTTCTTGCACCACGGCATCCACGGCATTGCTGCCCACACCTTTGATGCCCCCTAATCCGAAACGAATGTCACCTTGCTTGTTCGCACTAAAGGATTTGAAACTCTCATTAATGTCGGGACCGAGCACCTGAATGCCCATAGATTTACATTCATCCATGAATTTAGACAACTTGTCCACGTCGCCCAAGTTGCGGCTCAACACGGCTGCCATGTATTCGCTGGGATAGTTGGCCTTGAGATAAGCGGTCTGATAGGCTACCCAGCTATAACAAGTGGCATGTGATTTGTTGAAGGCATAGGAAGCAAATTTTTTCCAGTCTTCCCAAATTTTGTTGAGCACTTTGCGGTCGTAGCCGTTTTTCTCACCTCCTTCATAAAACAGTCCTTCAAGATGATTCATTTTGTCGATTTGTTTCTTACCCATGGCCTTGCGCAGCGTGTCGCTCTGACCACGCGTGAAACCGGCCACTTGCCGCGACACCAACCTCACCTGCTCTTGATACACAGTGATGCCATAAGTGTCCTTGAGATACTTCTCCATGCAGGGGATGTCGTATTCAATGGGCTTAACCCCTTTTTTTCTATCAATAAAATCAGGAATATAGTCCATAGGCCCCGGTCGATACAGGGCATTCATAGCAATCAAGTCCTCAAAGGTGGTGGGATGCAACTCAATTAGGTATTTTTGCATGCCGGGCGATTCAAACTGGAATGTGCCCGTGGTGCGCCCCTCACAATAAAGCTGGTAGGTTTTGGGGTCGTCAATGGGAATGTTCTCAATATCAATATCAATGCCATGAGTTTGCTTGATATTCTCTAATGCGTCGCGAATGATGGATAACGTCTTCAAACCCAAAAAATCCATCTTGATGAGCCCCGTACTCTCAATGACGCTGCCTTCGTATTGTGTTACGATAAGTTTCTCACCATCGCTGTCGGTGGCTGTGCTCACGGGCACCCAGTCGGTAATGTCGTCGCGGCCAATAATCACACCACAGGCATGCACGCCTGTGTTGCGCACGTTGCCCTCAAGTTTCTCGGCCAGTTTCACGGTTTCGGCTACAACCGGATCGGGATTGTGCAGTTCGGCCTCAAGCTCCGGAAAACACTTAATGCAATTTTCAATCGTGATTTTGAAGCGTTTCCCGTCCTTGTTGCCCGGAATTTCCGGCATGTCGTTGGGGCGGCTGGGTATCATCTTGGCAAGACGGTCGCTCTCCGGGATGGGGAGGCCTTGCACTCGGGCCACATCTTTGATGGCCGACTTCGCTGCCATTGTGCCATAGGTGATGATGTGAGCCACTTTTTCCGCACCATACTTTTCGGTGACATATTGCAGCACTTTGGCCCTGCCGTCGTCATCAAAGTCAACGTCAATGTCGGGCAATGATATGCGGTCAGGGTTCAGGAAACGTTCAAACAGCAAGTCATATTTGATGGGATCGATTTTGGTGATGCCCAAGCAATAGGCTACGGCCGACCCGGCCGCTGAGCCACGGCCCGGACCCACCGAACACCCCAGCCCGGGTGCAGCCTTGATGTAGTCTTGCACGATGAGGAAATAGCCGGGGAACCCCATGTTTTTAATGGTTTCAAGCTCAAAGTCCAGCCGTTCTCGGTGCTCTTCGTCGAGTTCGGGCCAACGCTTTTTTGCGCCTTCATACACTAAATAACGCAAATATTCATCTTCATTGTCAAAACCTTCGGGCAATGGGAAATCGGGAAGAATGGGAGCGTGGTCTATGGAATAAAACTCCACCTTATCAAGAATCTCAAGAGTGTTTTGAAGAGCCTCGGGCACATCGGCAAACACCTCATTCATTTCTTCTTGCGTTTTGAACCACTCTTGCTTGGTGTACATCAGGATGTTGTCATCGGTCATTTTTTTGCCGGTGGAAACACAAATGAGCCGTTCGTGGGCATCGGCATCATCTTCATTGACGAAATGCACATCATTTGTGCAAATGAGCTTGATTCCCAATTCTTTTGAAAACTTCATCAAAACGGCATTCACTTCTTGCTGCCGCGGGAACGTGTCGTGTGCGGCACGCTGCACGGTGGCCTTGTGGCGCTGCAACTCAAGGTAATAGTCTTCACCATAAACGCTTTGATACCATTTCACCATTTCACGCGCTTTTTCAATCTCCCCATTCATGATGAGCCGCGGGATTTCTCCACCGAGGCATGCCGAGCAGCAGATGATGCCCTCGTGATGCAACTCCAACTCATGCTTGTCGGTGCGTGGATGACTGTAGAAACCTTCAGTCCACGCTTTCGAAACAATTTTTATGAGGTTTTTGTAACCCTGCATATTTTTTGCCAGCAGAATCAGATGGCGGCCAATGTCGCGCTTGTCCACATGCGTGTGTAAATCGGTATCGGCCACATAAACTTCGCAGCCAAAAATGGGCTTGAATTTATCGCTCTCATTTTCGATTTTACTATTGATTTTGTTGCAATAGTCATGTAGTTCTTTGATGCCGAACATGTTGCCATGGTCGGTAAGCGCCATGCCGCGCATGCCGTTGGCAAGAGCTTTATCCACAAGGCCCTTGATGGATGCCTGCCCGTCGAGGATGGAATATTGAGAGTGAACGTGAAGATGAACAAATGGAGTCATTGCTTAGCTGAGGTGAAGTAAGGGTTGGTTTGTAATGAAAAAGCCTTTCAAGATGAAAAGGTGTGTAAAGTTACAAATAAAAATCTGTTGAAAGAAACAAAAGTTATCAACAAAAATTGCAATTACTATGGTATCAATCACTTTGGCTGCTTTATAAAAAAGGTTAATGCTGATGGAGCGTGCGGGCAAAGGTTGTAAATTTGCACGCTAATTAAAAATGACTATGCGACTTGGTTTCATACTTTTTGCCACATTGCCTCTTGCAGGACAAGCCTATGTGATGTGGCGTTCGTGGCAGCTGATGCCGTTTTCGGCTATTGTCAAATGCTTGGTTCTGCTGTTGATGCTGGCAGCTATGCTTTGTTTTATTTTGAATTTTGTCATTGGCCCGGAGCGGTTGCTGTTGCAGACTACGGCTTGGATATATGAGATTGGTACCACATGGCTTGAGGTGATGTTTTATATGGTGCTGCTTTATGGCGTGATTGACTTGGCAACATTGTGCCGCTTTCTTCCGCGAGGATGGTCGCATCACAACCTTTGGGGCACGGTTTTTGTGGCTCTGCTGATGCTGACGGTTTTTCTCTGTGGAAATATCCATTATAATAACAAGGTACGCCGCTGCATTGAGTTGCACTCAAATGGAAAACTTCACAGACCACTCACTGTGGTGATGACCAGCGATTGGCATCTGGGCTTTCACAACCAACGTCGTGAGCTGGCAAGATGGATTGATATGATCAATGCTGAGAACCCCGACTTGGTGCTCATTGCCGGTGATGTGATTGATATCAGCGTGAGGCCTCTCGTGGAGCAAGATATGGCTCAAGAATTCAGGTGCCTGAATGCCCCTGTGGTAGCGTGCTTGGGAAACCATGAATATTTTTCGGGCGAGCCACGTGCGCAACGCTTTTTCGAGCAAGCTGGCATAGTGTTGCTGCGCGATTCTGTGGCTCAGATGGGCGATGTGTGCATCATAGGGCGCGACGACAGGTCGAATCCCAACCGAAGATCCCTTGCTGAAATGACGGCTGCAATCCCTTCGGGACGCTACTCGATTGTGCTTGACCACCAACCTTACCAGCTGGAAGAGGCCGAGCAAGCTAACGTTGACTTTCAACTGAGTGGTCACACCCACAATGGGCAGATTTGGCCTCTCAATTATGCGGTAAAGGCTATCTACGAGTGTGGCTTTGGTTCATGGAAACGTGGGAAGACGGACTATTACATAAGTTCTGGCTTAGGTATTTGGGGCGGGAAATACAGAATAGGCACTTGTTCTGAATATGTGGTTGCGACAATTTTGCCCTGATTTCTTGTGATACTTAAGAAGTTTGCGTAATTTTGCACATTCAAAAATCGAAGCGACGACAAATTGGCAACAATTATATCAATCATAATAGGCTGTGTCGCAATAGGAATTATCTTGTCGGCACCTATGGGGCCTATTGGCATACTTACGGTACAACGCACCATCAATAAGGGGCGATTATCAGGATTGTTTACTGGGCTTGGAGCTGCGGCAAGTGACTTGCTTTATTGCTTGCTCACAGGCTTGGGCATGAGCATGATTATTGACTTTATTCAGGCCAATGTGTCGGTATTGCAAATCTTAGGAAGCATCATCCTGATCGTGTATTCACTCTACATGATTCTGCACAACCCCGGCGAGAGCAAAGTGAAAGACACCAATGATAAAGATGATAATGACAACACGCGCGATGCCATCACTGGTTTTTTGTTCACGCTCTCAAATCCGCTCATCATTTTTTTGGTGATACCTCTCTTTGCGCGTTTTGGCTTTCCTTTGCCCGAGCATCGATGGTACCATATCATTTTGGGATATTTGATGATTGTGGCAGGTGCCATGCTGTGGTGGACAGTCATTACCTATGCTGTGGATAAGGTGCGGTCGCGCTTCAATCAGGGTAGCATGTGGACAATCAATCGCGTGATGGGCTCGCTACTGTTGTTGGTATCCTTGTATGGCCTTGTGACGGGCATGTATGACTATGCCCACACGTTGCATCTAATTTGAGTGTGACTATGAAACTGCGAGGGTATCGATGGAGCGGCCTGCTGGCTGGCTTGATGGCGTTCTTGCCCATTTCTGCCGTCACCCAATATGCCACGATTCACAACCAATTCAAGTCGATTGTTCAAGATAGGAACGCTCACATTCACGGCTCCAACTTAGTTGTTTTTAATCCCATTATTAAACCGGTCGTTGCGCAAGAAACCACGCCCATAACGACACCCAGCTTCCGTTACCTTGTGCGCTTTGCCTCGCTGAACAACAAAGCAGGACGAAAATACATTGTGCATGGATATAGTGGAAAGCAGGTAGTGTCGTCGCCGTGCTGGGGCATTGCGACCGACAATGGCTGGCGCGTGCAGCTGCAATGTCGCAATGAAGCTTTGTATGACGATTTGCGTGACCGCCGAATCATGACCGTGACACTGCTGCACCACGACGAGCCGGTAACAGTGAAAGAATTGACTGAAGGCGTTGATTTGGACGAAGGTTTCAATACGCTTCAAATGTCGGTCGAAAACGAGATGATGACCATCTCTATCGGCCAGAAGAAATTGGCTGAAATCATGCAGGTTCCATATAAAGATGATAGCGACACGTTGCACGTTGGGCTTTGGCTGGGTGCGGGTGCTAAGGTGGCGTTGGAACGTAGTGTGCTGAGTTTGCCACGTGATAGTCGCACTCACGTTAAAACGAGCTGGACACGCGAAGCACTTGATGCATTGTTTGCTGCGAGCGATGATCCCATGGAGGGATATTGGTGTTATCAAGATCGCGACATGGATGAGAATGTGCTGCGACTGGGTGGCCGCTACACGGTAGCGCTGGTGGCAACTGATGAGGGCTATGATATCATTTATGTGGATGGAGCGCAAGTGGGTGCCAATCAATGGGTTCCCTGCGAACTGAAAGGCAGACTTACCAAGACCATTTTTGACGGCAACTTCGATTTGATGTGGATTGACGCCACTCACCGTGTGATAGAAGAAGATGCCTCAGCTTCTTTTGAAAATGGTGTGCTGCTCACATTGCGTTTTCCCATCTTCCGCAGCCAAATGAGGCTTAAGAAAGTTTTGCAATAGATGTTGCCGCCGTCATGCATTTGATTTGGCGGTTTGAAAGATTGTTTGTACTTTTGCAAAACAACAATAATTTTTTGAATCATGGTTAAACACATAGTTGCGTTTCAGTTATCGGGAACCGAACAAGAGCGTAGGTCGGTGGCCTTAGAGTTCAAGCAAGCCATAGAAGCATTGCCGGCACAGATCGATGTGCTGCAAAGTGTGGAAGTGGGCATTAACCAAAACCCCGATGAACAATGGGATGTGGTGCTCACAGCCATCGTGCCCACAATGGCCGATGTGGCTACCTATGCATGCCATCCGGCTCATGTGGCCGCAGCCGGGCTGCTGGCCGCTCACAAGAAGAATCGTGCCTGTGTGGACTATGAATTGTGATAGCATTTAATTATTTTACGGAAACTTTTAGAAACCTGAAAACAATGAGCAAGAGAATCTCCGATAGAGTAACATGGGTGGGGAAAATTGATTGGGAACTCACCTCTTTTCATGGCGATGAACTATCGACCCATAAAGGCTCCAGTTATAACAGCTATTTGATTCGCGATGAAAAAAATGTGCTGATTGATACAGTGTGGAAACCTTATGACTGTGAGTTTGTGTCGCGTCTTAAACAAGAGATACCGCTTGATGAGATTGACTATATCGTCATGAACCATAATGAGGTGGATCACAGTGGGGCATTGATAGAGATCCTGCGTGAAATTCCCAACACTCCCATATATTGCACAGCAAAGGGTGAGGCTATCTTGCGTGGCCATTATCACCAAGATTGGAACTTTGTGAAAGTCAAGACGGGCGACACCTTAAACTTGGGTGCCACGACGCTCACTTTTATTGAGGCCCCCATGCTGCATTGGCCCGACACAATGTTCTCCTATTTGAGTGGCGAGAATATCCTCTTTAGCAACGATGGATTCGGCCAGCATTATGCCACAGAATCGTTGTTCAACGACCGCGTGTGTGCCGCCGAAGTGATGCGCGAAGCACTTAAATATTATGTGAATATCCTGAATCCGTTCAGCCCCATGGTGACCCGCAAGGTGAAGGAAATCATCAATATGAATCTTCCTCTTGCTATGATTTGTCCCAGTCATGGTGTGATATGGAAGGAAAACCCCATGCAAATTGTTGAGAAATATCTGCAATGGGCCGACTCCTATCAGGAAAACCAAGTGACTATCGTTTACGATACGATGTGGCAATCCACACGACACATGGCTCAAGCGGCCGCCGAGGGTGTCCTTGAGGTGTTGCCCGATGCGACAGTGGTACTGAAAAATGCCGCCATCGACGACAAGAACGATATTCTCACCGAGATTTTCAAGTCAAAGGGCATCTTGATGGGCTCTCCAACAATCAACAATGGCTATTCTTATGCCATTGCCGGCTTGCTCGAAATGGCACGAGGCTTAAAATTCAAGAAGAAAAAAGCGGCCGCCTTTGGCTCCTTTGGCTGGAGTGGAGAGGCTGTGAAAATGATATCAGCACATTTGCAGGAAGCTGGCTTTGAACTTCCCATAGAAGGGTTGCGCCAGCAGTGGGTGCCCGATGGAGACATGCTGGATGAATGCCGAAAATGGGGGCACGAATTTGCGCAAACATTAACTGTATAAATAAAAATAAGAAATCGTTATGAAAAAAGTAATTGTATTTGCATGCGTGGCTGTGCTCGCTTTGGTGGCAAGTGCACAAGTGAGGCAACATGAAACAGCCGTAGGAGCTAATTTGATTTATGGTAGCGAAATCGAACGTGTGGGACTGGGCGCACGCTTCCAATATGGAATCCTTGACCAACTGCGTGCTGAGGTAGGATTTAATGGCTTTGTCAAGAACCACGACACCTCTTGGTGGGATGTGAACCTGAATGCACACTACCTGCTTTCCATCTCGCAAGATAAATTCTATGTATATCCCATCACCGGTTTGAACTACACGATGGTGTCAACCAAGATTAAACTGGCCGAAGGCAACAAGAAAAGCGTTGAAGACAATCATATCGGCTTGAATCTGGGCGCCGGTGTAGAGTATGAACTCAATGAGCATTGGGGCGTGAATGCCGAATATCGTCACACCATCATTCGCAAGGTGGATCAGGGTGTGTTTGGCGTGGGTATTAACTACAAATTCTAAACGCTAATCGAAAAATGATGGCACTCTCGCATCTTGAATGGCGGGAGTGCTACCTTTATCTTTGGCTATGGCTCAACACAACATCTTGGGTGAGCAAGGTGAGCAAGCTGCTTGTGAGTTTTTAATCGCAAGAGGCATGACAATTCGTGAGCGGAACTGGCGACTCAATCACTTGGAGGTTGACATTGTGGCGCAAAAAGGCAACCTAATCCACATTGTGGAAGTGAAAACCCGAACGGCCAATGCGCATTTCGACCCGATGAAGTCGGTGAATGCCGCCAAGCAGCGCAATCTTATCATGGCGGCAAATGGCTATCTGCACTACAATCAGCTTCGGTGTGGTGTGCAGTATGATGTGATTATTGTCACCGCGCGCAATAATACCCTCGACGTGCAATATATACCCGATGCATTTAAGCCACGCTTGCGCACTTATCGTTGAATCGCACACGCTATGACACCATCACCAAATCTTGCGTCTGCTGTGATTCATATCGATAAGAGTCGCGCATAATGGCATCACGCACCATCATGTAGGTAAGTTCTTGAATGGGCGTTAGTTCGCAGGCTCGTGCGCAATGCAAAATCTCGTCACTCATCAGAGTGTCGAAAATAGTTTTTTTCTCATCAATGCTCATGTTTTTCAAACGCTTCAACACTCGTGGGGTGATTACTATGGCTCTTTCCATACGTCAATAAATTAATAATGATTATAAATTCACTGCAAAGAAAGACAATGTGTGTGCCATAAATTGGCATAACAAAATAAAATGATGTTTAAATATCTTTTTTTGCAACCAATTAGGGTAGTATTTGTGAAAAGTATGTGCTTGAACAGAATATTCTTCTTATATTTGTTCATCTGAAAAACCAATCTAAACGATAAAAGGTATGTACGATATTGCAGAGATTCTTCGCACATTGCTTGACCGTCATAGCAATACGTCGGTACTTGACCGCGAATTCAAAGAAATGCTTCTGCACGACAGTGCTTTGTCAAAAGAATATGCCGTGTGGTGCGATGAGATGGGTTACGAACGAGCCACAGGTTATCGTGACTATATAGATGAAATAATTGAATCACAAGACTCTATTTGGGATCATTATAAGGAATATGGGAATGACCTATAAATTTAGGTTGCCTGCCGAGTGGGAGCCGCAAGACGCTGTGTTGCTGTCGTGGCCGCACGCCCAGACCGACTGGGCACCGATATTAAACGAGGTGGAAGAGTGCTATATGCGCATAGCTCGCGCAATAGCTGCCGATGAACCCTTGATTGTTGTCACTCCGCAGCCCGAACACGTGCGTGAACTGCTTACCGACATTCCACAAGAAAAATTGTTGTTGGTCAAAACGATGACCAACGACACGTGGATTAGAGATTATGGCCCCATAACACTTGTTGCTCAAGATGGCGACAGCACCCATCTTGATTTTACATTCAACGGATGGGGCATGAAATTTGCCGCTAACTACGACAATCAAGTGTGCAGGGCACTGGCGGCACAAGGCCTTTTGGATGGACGTGTCGTCAATATGCAAGACATGGTGCTTGAGGGAGGATCAATAGAAAGCGATGGAAACGGAACCATCATGACCACGCGCTCGTGCCTTCTTTCACCCAACCGCAACGACTTTATGTCGCCCGATGAGATTGAAGAGGCGCTTAAAGAAAAATTACAGATAAAGAAGGTGCTTTGGGTAAGCGAGGGATATGTTCCCGGTGACGATACCGACGGACATATCGACACTCTTGCCCGGTTTGCGCCCGATAATGTGATTCTCCACGCCACAGCACGGCCCGAAGATTCTCACTTTGAGAGCCTCGAATCAATGCGCGCACAACTTGCTGAAATGACGGACGCGCAAGGCAAACAATTCAGGCTTATGCCATTGCCTGCTCCTGAACCCATCTTTGATGAAGATGGGACCTTGTTGCCAGCGACATACGCTAATTTTTTGGTGACCAATCAAAGTGTGCTGGTGCCAACATATAACCAAGAGGGCAATGATAAAAAAGCGTTAGCGGTGCTGGAACAATCTTTTGAGGGACGAAAAATAGTGGGCATTGATTGCACCGCTCTCATCAAACAGCATGGTTCATTGCACTGTGCCACGATGCAAATTCCTAAAGGATCTATTAAATGATAAAACACATGAAAGTAGGAATCATTCAACAAAAAAATACGGCAGACATTGCCGACAACCGACGCCGCATTAAAGATAAGGTGCGACAGCTCGCAGAGCAAGGAGCGCAGCTGGTGGTTTTGCAGGAGCTTCACGATTCACTGTACTTTTGCCAAGAGGAAAATGTGGATAATTTTGATTTGGCGGTAGCCATCCCCGGTGAAGTTACTCAAACCTATTCAGATTTGGCCCTAAAAAATGGGGTGGTGCTTGTCACATCACTTTTTGAACGACGCGCCCCCGGGTTATACCATAACACGGCGGTGGTCTTTGAAAAAGACGGCAGTGTAGCTGGTTGCTATCGCAAAATGCACATTCCTGACGATCCGGCCTATTATGAGAAATTCTATTTCACGCCCGGTGATTTGGGATTCAAGCCCATCGAAACGTCGGTGGGTCGCTTGGGAGTGTTGGTGTGTTGGGATCAGTGGTATCCTGAGGCAGCGCGACTCATGGCTCTGGAAGGAGCAGAAATATTGATTTATCCCACTGCCATAGGTTTTGAAAGCAGTGACGCACTGGCGGAACAGCAGCGCCAGCGTGAAGCATGGATGCTTGTGCAGAGAGGGCATGCGGTGGCTAATGGCTTGCCAGTAGTGACGGTGAACCGCGTGGGGCGCGAGCATGATGCGTCGGGACAAACCAATGGCATACAGTTTTGGGGAACAAGTTTTGTGGCTGGCCCCCAAGGCGAGTTGCTCTACGAGGCCCCGCAAGACAATGAGGACTTAAAAATCGTTGATATAGATATGGAGCGCAGCGAACAAGTGCGTCGTTGGTGGCCATTTTTGCGCGATCGTCGCATCGAAAATTATTCGGGACTCACACAGCGATATCTTGACTGATTTTAATGACTATGAATCAAGAAATAGAATTGCTAAAAATGGAAGATAGCGAGCGTGTGTCACTTGAATATTTTGAGGGGCGCTTGCAAGCGGGCTTTCCCAGTCCGGCACAAGGCATGTTTGGCGATTCGATAGATTTGAATCGAGAAATCATTACTAATCCGGCGGCAACTTTTTGTGCACGGGTGATAGGCCGCTCCATGATTGACGCCGGCATCAATAATGGCGATTTGCTCATAATTGACAAATCGCTCACGCCAAGCGATGGCGACATTGCGGTGTGTTTCGTTGACGGTGAGTTTACTGTGAAAAAAATCAGGCATCGTGCCGATGGGGTGTATCTTGTTCCGGCCAACAAGGACTTTCCGGAATTTCGAGTGAACGAAGAAAGCAACTTCCTGATTTGGGGCGTAGTTTCACACATTGTGAAGCGTTTGAATCACAGAGGACAATAAGGCGTGTTCGGCTTAGTTGATTGCAACAATTTCTTTGTGTCGTGCGAGCGAGTGTTTAATCCCTTACTCAACGGAAAACCCGTGGTGGTCTTGAGCAACAATGATGGGTGTGTGATTGCACGCAGCAACGAGGCCAAGGCTTTGGGTATACCGATGGGTTGTCATGCATTTCAGATCAAGAACTACACTCCTCCGCGCAATGTGGTGCAATTAAGCGCACGCCACATTGTATATGCCGACCTTTCGCACCGCGTGATGAGCATCATGGGCAATGAAGTGGAAAACCTGCAAATCTACTCTGTTGATGAGGCTTTCTTCGACCTGCCTTATGAGTCGGTTGAGGAAAATCATCGGTTTTTGGCAGGCCTTGTGCGAAAAATTTATCAATATGTGGGCATCCCCGTGAGTTTTGGCTTTGCGCCAACGCGCACCCTTGCCAAAATAGCTTCGCACATAGCTAAGAATGATGCGCGAATCACCGA